>DATGMV010000098.1:0-2987 GCA_035307185.1 Fermentimonas sp.
TGATAATATCAGCTATCGTTTTCTCATTAAATCTGTTATATAATATACTCAATCACTACAATCTTATTTCAAAGTTAAGTAGAGGTTTAAAACCTTTTTTAAAGGCTTTCGGACTGCCAGAGAACACTGGTTTCCTTTTACTTATTGGTTATATTGTGGGACTGGCATATGATGATGCTTTAATGATGGATCAAATGAAGGATGGAAAAGTGTCTCGCACAGATGCTAATCTTCTAAATCATCATCTTGCTGTTTCCCATTCTGTTATAGAAGATAATTTGTTATTTGTTGCATTAGGCGTATCTATCTGGTGGATAATGGGAGTTCGCTTTACTCTTGCTTGGATTGTAGTATGGATTAGGAGGTTTATACTTAATATTCGGTATGGAAGGATAGGGTTTTCGATTAAGGTTGGTAGTAATTAATTATATTGTTTAATTTTGGTGATTGTATTCGGTTAATACTTTTCTTTTAGTGCAAAGTGAACTGATTAAAGTACGTATAAAACTCTTTTTTAAGAGTTTCGACGAGTTGTTCGTCTAATAAATAATAAAGTAGAAGTGAAAATGAATTTGCAAGAAATTTTATCCAATCGTATCCTTATTTTGGATGGTGCGATGGGAACTATGATACAGCGTTATAGTCTTACAGAAGAGGATTTTAGAGGTGAGAGATTTAAGGAATTCGATATACTTTTGAAAGGCAATAACGATTTGCTGTCGTTAACGCAGCCTCATATTATAAGTGAGATTCATAAAGAGTACCTCGAAGCAGGTGCCGATATTATTGAGACTAATACTTTTAATTCTACATCAATATCGATGCAGGATTATCATATGAGTGATTTAGCAGCTGAAATAAATTTAGCGGCCGCAAAGTTGGCTCGTAATGCAGCAGATGAATATACTAAAAAAAATCCCGATAAGCCAAGGTTTGTAGCCGGTTCTATTGGACCAACAAATAAAACTGCATCAATGAGTCCGCGTGTTGAGGAGCCGATGTTTCGTGCTGCAACATTCGTCGACTTTAAATCAGCTTATAAAGAGCAGATTCTTGCACTAATTGAGGGTGGTGTGGATTTACTGCTTATTGAAACAATTTTTGATACTTTAAATGCTAAGGCAGCAATTTTTGCAGCTGAAGAGGTGGCTGCAGAAACGGGTAAACATACTCCTATAATACTTTCAGTTACACTTTCAGATAAGGCGGGTAGAACATTATCCGGGCAAACTTTAGCTGCCTTTGTAGCTTCGGTGAGTCACGCAAATCCTCTTGCAATTGGACTCAATTGTTCTTTGGGAGCAGCAGATCTTAAACCTTATGTTAAGGAACTTGGCAAGATTGCTCCTTTCTACGTTTCTACATATCCTAATGCAGGCTTGCCTAATCAACTCGGTGAGTACGATGAGACTCCGGAGAGGATGGCAGAGCAGATTAAGGAGTTTATTGATGAAGAGCTTATAAATATTGTTGGAGGATGTTGTGGTACGACCCCCGATCATATTAAGAAATACGTAGAGATGGTTAAGGGTGCTGTCCCTCACAAAAAGGCTGAGATACCCGAGTTTATGCATCTTTCCGGACTTGAGCTACTTGAGGTTTCGCCACAGATTAACTTTCTTAATATTGGTGAGAGGTGCAATGTTGCCGGTTCCCGCAGGTTCCTTCGACTTATTCAGCAGAAGAAGTATGATGAGGCTCTTGACATTGCTCGAAAGCAAGTAGAGGATGGTGCGCAGGTGCTCGATATTAATATGGATGAAGGTTTACTTGATGGACCTCAGGAGATGACCAATTTCCTTAATATGCTTGCTTCAGATCCTGATGTTTCAAGAGTGCCAATAATGATTGATTCGTCTGACTGGGAAGTATTGGAAGCAGGGTTAAAGTGTGTGCAAGGTAAGTCAATTGTAAATTCTATTTCACTAAAAAATGGCGAGCAAGAATTTTTAACCCAAGCAAGACTTGCAAAAAAGTATGGCGCTGCAATCGTAGTTATGGCATTTGATGAGACCGGACAGGCGGATACATTTGAAAGAAGAATTGAGATTTGTGGAAGAGCGTACAATTTATTAGTAGAGGATGGTTTTAATCCTAAAGATATTATTTTTGATCCTAATATTCTTGCAATTGCAACCGGTATGGATGAGCATAAGAATTATGCTGTAGATTTTATACAGACGGTTACATGGATTAAGGAAAATTTGCCATATGCAAAGGTGAGTGGAGGTGTGAGTAATCTCTCTTTCTCATTTAGAGGTAATGAATATATAAGGGAAATAATGCATTCTGCATTCCTTTATCATTCTATTAAGGCCGGACTTGATATGGGTATCGTAAACCCGGCACAATCGGTCATTTATGAAGATATTCCTGTTGATGAGAAAGAATTGGTTGAAGATGTTATTTTTAACAGGCGAGACGATTCCACGGAGAGGTTGATGGCTTATGCCGAGAAGATCAAGAATGAGAAAACACCAGAAGCTGAACAGGCTAAAACGGAAGAATGGCGAACCTTTTCACTCGAGGAAAGGCTTAGTTATGCATTGGTTAAAGGTATAGGCGACTATATGGAGGAGGATCTTGCAGAAGCCATTGAGAAGTATCCGCGTGCAGTAGATATTATCGATAAACCTCTTATGGAGGGTATGAACAGGGTAGGAGAATTGTTTGGTGCAGGTAAAATGTTCTTACCACAGGTTGTGAAGGCAGCACGAGCAATGAAAAAGGCAGTAGCTGTTTTGCAACCTACTTTGGAAGCTGAAAAATCAACCAGCGGAGGTTTCCAAAAAGCAGGAAAGATCCTTCTTGCAACCGTTAAAGGTGATGTACATGATATAGGAAAGAACATTGTTTCTATTGTGTTGTCATGTAATAATTATGATATAATAGATCTTGGTGTGATGGTTCCACCAGAAAAGATTATTGAAACTGTTAAAAAGGAGAAGCCTGATATTGTTGGGCTAAGTGGACTAATTACTCCTTCT
>DATGMV010000099.1:0-2220 GCA_035307185.1 Fermentimonas sp.
AACCAGAAATCATCCCATACCATAATACCATATTTATCACAAGCTTCATAGAAATCATCATCTGTAACAGATCGCAGCCAGTTACATATCATATTAAAGTTCATCTCCTTATGAAGGCGTGTCTTCGTATCATACTATTCACCCCGGCAACGACGCATAGATTCAGACATTCCCCCATTTCCTCCTTTCACAAAAACCCTTTCGCCATTGATGGATATATGGAATACGTTTCCTTCTTTATCATAACTATATTTCTTGATACCAAAACTGACTTGTTCTGAATCAGACACTTCGCCATCCACCTCAAGCGACAGGTTGCATGTATATAGGTTTGGATCACCATAGCCATTCGGCCACCAGAGTTTCGGATTATTTATAATCAATTCCTTGAACATGGATTGATCAAATGTTACCTCTGAAAGTCTACCAGCTCCTATCCCAACTTTTTTTGAAAGGGTAATATTTCCCGGATTTATTTCCAGTTTAACGATACCTTCCTTATAGTTTCGTGTGGGATTATTCACTCCCACTGAAATGGAAAGTTCAGCCTTGGTTTTCGTTGGCAGATTTGTCCTGATCCATGGATCTTCAATTTGAAGAGCCCCTGTATTGCTTAAATACACATCATCCGTTATTCCTGAATTTAGACCGGGGACGTAAGGCATCCAATCCCAACCTCCACTGGATAGGTAAGTGGGGCTTCCATAATTATTTAAAGGATGCTCAGGAATATCAACGATCACCGCAAGAATATTCTTCCCGTTCTTATATAAAAGTGAAGTCACATCAAACTTCCCTCTTTGCATAAAACCATCCAAAACACCTAGTGCCTCACCATTAAGAAAGACCTCTCCTTTCCTGTTTATTCCGCTAAAATTCAGCCAAATTTTTTCCTTGTCAAATTGAGAAGGATAATCGAACGCTAAACGATATACAAAGGAACGATCATACTTTGTTTTATCTACTTCGTAGATATTGTTGCCAAAATTAGGATCCTTCTCCAGACCGGCAGCGACATAGGAAGAAAACACCGTTCCGGGTACAATAGCCTTAATCCATTTATCCGAATCGGAAGAAGGTGAAAAGATCTCTGCAATATTATTTATTTCCTGCTGTGGTATGACTTTCCATTCTATTTGGGTATTTGTACTATTTAAAGACTCATTAACTTGAGCCGACAATATAAAGGGAATTAGAATAAATACATTCCATAAAATAGTTACTACTTTCCGCATAATTTTAAATTTAGTTTTTATTTGTTTCGTTTATTAATTGTGAATCTTTTATCAAACCTCACTCCTTTCTAAAAATACGCTCTCCTTAGAACTCTGATACATAGAATCTAAATTCTGTATACCTTCTGCTTTTACCCACTGATTGGTTTCCTTTATAGATTTTTCCAATATATCGTAACAATATATTGAAAAGCCATTCACTATAAAGCCTTTTGGGCTGGCAGTAGTATTAAACTGTTAACCCCGAAAATTGATCTTTTCTAAAACCAAATTAAACAGCTTATCCCTTTTTATAAGTTCATTCTGAGTGAGTAAGCTATCTGGTTTTTCAATAGAATCTTCTAACTCCTGAAAGGTGCTTGTATACGCATCTTCTGTTGAACTGATTTTTTGATTTTCACACGATAATGTAAAAACAGGAATAATGAAGGCTTTGTAATGGGCGACCTCTCGCTGCAATTGATGACGTTTTTTGCCTGCAAGTCTTAAGTCCTCGTCTGGTGGACTGTCCATCTTAGGAGTCCCTGGATCCAGAAGTCAATCCGGCCATGAGGTAAGAAAATCAAAAGTGTAAGATATGGCTTCCATAATACTTCAAAATATTGGATGGAAGAAGGAGAACCTGATTAGTATTACTTTACAGATTCTCCTTTTCATGTTTTAACGTTCTAAGATTATTAGTTTTATCCAGTTTATATGATACCAGGTGTTTGAGCCGGGAATGGTTACAACCCACCCCATAGAGACCGTCTCTTCACTCTCGAGCCTGAATATTATCTTATGATTGCCTGAAACACCTCCGTCATAACTAATCTCATGTGCTACTGTATTGCCTTCGGCATCCTCTATATCCGGCAGGTTATCCCCAATAGCAATACCAAATAAAGAGGTAGCATTCCCACCGAAACCGTCACTGTAATATTCAAGAGAATAGGTTCCCGCAGGAAGAGTGGTTGTTTGATATATTTTACCATTCGTAAAGCCC
>DATGMV010000100.1:0-11236 GCA_035307185.1 Fermentimonas sp.
TATACTTGAAAACTGCATAGTGTATTACGATGAAACAAGTTGCGGTGCATGCTCAGAACATTGTCCTACTCAGGCTGTTCACATGGTTCCTTACAAAGACCATTTAACAATACCTGAAACTGACCAATCTATCTGTGTTGGGTGTGGAGGCTGCGAGTACGTTTGCCCCGCTATTCCGTTTAAATCAATTTATGTAGAAGGTATTAAACAGCATAATACTATTGAAATTGAGCATGATGAAGTCGGAAAGATATTGATAGACGACTTTGGTTTTTAAAATTAATTGTTTATAAAATTAATTGTTTATAATATTGAGGTTGTTTTAATAGAGTGACAATGGGATTGTTTTTAATTTAAGATTGAAAACTGTCACCAATGAGTCGTTATTAAATTTATACTATACTTACTTTTGTAGTTGAAATAAAAAGAATCAACATGAATAGAATATTGATAATTCTAACCAGTTTATTGGTAATCACATACAGTTATGCTCAAAAAAGCATAGAGTCTATTTTACAAGAAATAGAATCTAATAATACAACCTTAATAGCTTTACAGAAAGAAATTGAAGCGCAAAAATTAGGGAATAAAACTGGTATTTATTTACCGAATCCTGAAGTTGAATTTGGTTATCTTTGGGGCAATCCTGTAGAAATAGGCAATGAAAACTCGTTTGCCATAAGTCAATCAATGGATTTCCCCACTTCATACGGTTACAGAAAGAATATCTCTAATTTAGAGAATCAAAATCTCGATTTATTTTATAACTCTGAGAGAATCAACATTTTATTAGAAGCTAAGAAAGTGTTGATTAATCTTGCGTATTTTAATGCACTTTCGGTAGATTATGAAGATAGAGTGAGAATCGCAGAAGAAATTTCTGTCTCATATCAGAAAATGTTTGAAAAAGGGGAAATAGGTGCACTTGAAAAAAATCAGGTTTATATGGATTTAATTAATTGTATAAACGAAAAAGAAAAAATCGACATTGAACGAAATTCATTACAAAACCAACTGATAGCATTAAATGGAGGAAAAGAAATTCTATATGAGGTTACTAAAATACCACACTATCCATTACCTTTAAACTTCGATGAGTGGTATACTGAAACTGCAAGTCTTAGTCCAGCATTAAAATACCTGAATCAACAAATAGAAATTAGTAAACAACAAGTAAAACTAAATCGTGCACTTGCGCTACCAAAACTTACTGCGGGGTATGCAGATGAACGAATACTTGGAGAAAAACTTCAAGGTATTACAATTGGTATTACAATTCCACTATGGGAAAACAAAAATAGCATAAAGCAGTCTAAAGCAGATGTTGTGTCCTACAAACTATCCTTAGAGGACAATAAGCTAAAATATTTTAATAGGCTTCAAAACCTTTACGAAAAATCAGTGTCATTATATAAAAATGCTACTAAATACAGACAAGCACTCGATTCTTATAATAGTCAATCTCTACTTAGAAAAGCTTTAGAGGCTGGGGAAATAACTTTACTTAATTACTTATATCAGTTAAAGGCATATTATGACTCCTCGAACAACCTGCTTGAATTTGAACGAGATTATGCACTTGCAGTTGCTGAATTAACAGCTGTAACTTTATGATATTTAAATCAGATTTATTTTGATTATATCTATATATACTATAGATTTGCAGTAATATGAATAAAAAATGAAGAGAACAATAGCAATATTTTCACTAATAGTAATGTTTATTACAGCGATTAAACCAATAATCGCTATGCATTATTGTGGTGATATTCTACACTCTTTCAATTTGTATCAAATAAACAGAGCAACTGAATCATGTTGTGATGACAATGACCATTCTGATGGGTTAGACTCAAACGATAAATGTTGCGAAACAGAGCTATTGAAATTATCCACAGATGAATTTCAATACAAAATAGAACAAATAAATTCACGTGTTTTATCAAGCATATCACTTGAATCTATCGGTGTTGTTTTAGGAAATATATTAAATAAAACACTTCAGGAATTCAACACCTCACAAGCTACATTTAAATTCCCCCCAAAGGGACACTACCTTAAAGATGTGAGTATCTTAACTTACATCTGCATATACCGAATTTGACTCCATTCTTTTGTAAAAACAGGAATAGGTATGCTTATGTTTACTTATAAATCTGTTATATCACATACTAAGTATTTATCCATTATCTATTTAGATCTTTTAGCTCACATATGAGCGTAATTCTTTGAGGTATAATAAACCTCACTATTTCAAAATAATTTCTTTAATAATATATTCTATGATAAACAAAATCATAAAGTATTTTCTAACCAATAGGGTGATTACTATCCTTCTTTTGGTAACTATTATAGTTTGGGGAATATCAGTAGCTCCATTTAACTGGCACAGCATACTACCGCGAGATCCGGTACCCGTTGATGCTATTCCTGATATTGGAGACAACCAACAAATCATCTCTACTGAATGGATGGGACGTTCTCCAAAAGATATTCAAGAACAGATTACATATCCTCTTACGACGTCACTTTTAGGAATCCCGGGGGTAAAAACTATTCGAAGTTCATCAATGTTTGGGATGTCGTTTATCTATGTAATCTTTGAAGATGATGTAGAGTTTTACTGGAGTAGATCCAGAATTCTGGAGAAACTAAACTCACTACCTCCGGGAACATTACCTTTTGGGGTTCAACCAAGCCTTGGACCCGATGCCACTGCGTTGGGACAAATATTTTGGTACACACTTGAGGGGCGCAACCCTTCAACAGGTGAACCTACAGGCGGATGGGATCCTGCTGAACTAAGATCTATTCAGGATTATCAGGTCAGATATAGTCTTGCCTCTGCAGGAGGTGTAGCTGAGGTTGCTTCAGTTGGAGGTTTTATAAAAGAGTATCAGGTAGAAGCAAATCCTGATGCAATGAGGGCATACAACCTCACTCTTATGGATCTTATGCATGCTATCCAAAATAGTAATCTTGATATTGGTGCAGAGACTATCGAAATAAACAAGGTAGAGTATCTTGTAAGAGGACTTGGATATATCAAGAACATCACTGATTTAGAAGAAGCGGTTGTTACTGTTCGTGAAGGAATTCCAGTAAAACTAAAAGACGTATCCTTCATAAACATTGGTCCGGCAACCCGTAGAGGCGGACTCGACAAAGAAGGAGTTGAAGCTGTTGGAGGGGTAGTAGTTGCTCGGTATGGTTCAAACCCACTTGAAGTAATAAACAATGTTAAGGATCAAATCGAAGAGTTAGAGTCGGGTCTTCCTCAGAAAACACTACAAGATGGTACCGTTTCTAAAGTTACAGTTGTTCCATTTTACGATAGAACAGGATTAATTAATGAGACTATTGGTACACTTGAGAGTTCATTAACACTTGAAATACTTATTACAATTATAGTTGTTATTGTAATTGTATTAAATCTTAGAGCATCAATTGTTATTTCGAGTATTCTTCCTGTTGGAGTACTATTCACATTTATTGTTATGCGCAACATGGGCATTGATGCAAATATTGTTGCTCTATCGGGTATTGCAATCGCAATTGGAGTGATGATAGATATTGGAGTTGTCTTTGTAGAGAATACTATCCGACATATGGAAATGGATGAAAACATAGACAAACGCTCGGGAAAACCATTCATTGATTTAATTCACAAAAGTATAAGTGAAGTGTCAGGAGCCATTCTAATTGGCTTTGCAACTACTGTGATTAGTTTCTTGCCCGTATTTTTTCTTGAAGCCCAGGAAGGAAAAATGTTTAGTCCACTTGCCTACACAAAAACAATTGCAATTGTAACCTCATTTATTCTTGGTATAACAGTTATCCCTACCCTCATTTACTATTTTTTCTCATTTAAAATAACTTCAGATAAGGTTAGAAAGGTAAGTAACATTATTCTGGTTGCAGGGGGTGTAGCATTAATAATAATAACTGGGAACGTATTGTATATAGCGTTACTACTTTTTGGACTAAACAATCTATTTTCACATAAATGGCCAAACAAGAAGACAGGTAATATAATAAATATTGCTATTGCTCTAATTGCAGTTTCATATTTGTTAACTGTGATGTGGCTTCCGTTAGGTACAGACAATGGATTATTTAGCAACTTTCTGTTTGTAGTTCTTATAATTGCAGTTGTATTGGGACTCTTATGGTCGTTGGTAACCTACTATGAACCAATACTAAGATGGAGTTTAGCCAACAGGTGGAAATTTATGGCTCTACCTATAGTTACAGTTCTATTTGGAATAGTAATTTGGCTTGGGTTTGATAAAACATTCGCTGTTGTTGCAAAAGGATTTGAGACAGTTGGATGGAGATCTTTCAGGCAGACAGGATTATGGCAATCGGCGAGCAGAAGATTCCCAGGGCTGGGGAAAGAATTTATGCCCAGTCTAAACGAAGGTTCTTTCCTACTTATGCCAACTACAATGCCTCATACAGGAATTGAACAGAATTTAGAGTATATTGCTATGCTTGATAAACGAATTTCGAATATTCCGGAAGTTGAATCAACAGTTGGTAAATGGGGAAGAGTAAACTCTGCGCTCGATCCTGCACCAACTCAGATGTTCGAGAATACAATCAATTATATACCTGAATATATACTTGATGAAGATGGTCACCGACAACGATTTAAGACTAATAGGAAAGGAGCGTTTATACTTATTGACGGATCAACTTACGACCCATATGAAGAAGATTTTAGAGTGATACCTGCAGATAGTCTTATCAGATCAAGATATGGTAAATATTTCAGACAGTGGCGCCCACATATTAAGAACCCTGATGATATCTGGCAAGAGATTGTAAACTACTCACATCTTCCGGGGATGACTTCTGCTCCTAAGTTACAACCAATTGAGGCACGATTAGTGATGTTATCTACAGGTATGAGAGCACCTATGGGAGTTAAAGTATCGGGACCCGATCTTGAATCTATAGAAGAGGCAGGAAAAATACTGGAGGATGCACTCAAGGATGTACCTACGGTATTACCGTCTACCGTATTTTACGATAGGTCGGTAGGTGCACCTTATATTGAGATAAAACTCAACAGAGGTAATATGGCTCGATACGGAATTACTGTTGCTGACCTTCAAGAAGTTATCAGTACAGCAGTTGGTGGAATGTCATTAACAACAACCGTTGAAGGTCTTGAACGATATCCGGTTAGACTTAGATATCCGCGTGAGTTGAGAGAGAGCCCCGAAGAATTGGCTAAACTCATTATACCCACTGCTACCGGAGCTCAGATACCACTTGGAGATGTTGCCGAAATTGAATACACACGAGGAGCACAGATGATTCAAAGTGAGAACACATTCTTAGTTGGATATGTAATCTTTGATAAGGTTTCCGGTGCAGCTGAAGTAGATGTTGTAAATGAGGCAGACGATATATTGCAGGATAAAATAAATAGAGGTGAAATAAGTCTGCCTAAGGGTGTTTCATACACATTTGCGGGAAATTATGAACAACAGGCACGTGCTTCGCGTAGGCTACTTATTATTATTCCTATAAGCCTTATAGTAATTCTTTTAATACTTTACTTCCAGTTTAAATCAGTAACCGCATCATTTATACACTTCTCCGGAGTATTTGTTGCACTTGCCGGAGGATTTATATTATTGTGGCTATATGGAGAACCTTGGTTCATGAACTTTTCGATTGCAGGAACAAACATAAGGGATATGTTTCAAATGCATCCGGTAAACCTCAGTATTGCCGTTTGGGTGGGTTTTATAGCACTCTTTGGTATTTCTACCGATGATGGTGTATTAATGGGAACATTCATTCATGACACTTTCTTGGAAAGAGATCCTCAAACTAAAGATGAAATCAGGGAAGCAGTTGTTTATGCAGGCTTAAAGAGAGTTAGACCGGCTGTAATGACTACCG
The DNA here is from genome assembly GCA_035307185.1 of Fermentimonas sp. Taxonomy (GTDB): domain Bacteria; phylum Bacteroidota; class Bacteroidia; order Bacteroidales; family Dysgonomonadaceae; genus Proteiniphilum. The sequence goes on from DATGMV010000100.1 coordinate 5,920, forward strand.
CCTCTACATTGATTGCATTTTTGCCTGTACTCACTTCAACAGGTAAGGGATCAGACATAATGGTACCTATGGCAATACCTACATTTGGAGGAATGCTTATACAATCGATGACAATGTTTGTGGTTCCCATTCTTCAGTGCTGGTGGAGAGAAAGTGTTGTTAAAAGAAAAGAGAAAGCAGAACAAAAAAAGATTAACAGTTATGGAACAGTTTAAAATAAAACATATAATAATATTACTGATTACAGTAGTATTAGCAAATAGGGCAAGTGCTCAGGAAACCGATTCGCTAAGTCACTACTTGGAGGTTGCAGCAAAAAACAACCCTGCCCTGAATGCTGATTTTCTAGCATATAAAGCTTCGCTTGAGAAAGTACCGCAAGCAGGTGCCTGGTCTGACCCACAAGTGGATATAGGCTTTTTCCTTAAACCTATGGATATTGTTGGAGGAAGCCAGGTTGCCGACATCACATTAATGCAGATGTTCCCCTGGTTTGGCACTAAAAAAGCAGCAAAAACAGAAGCAACACATATGGCTAAAATGGCTTATGAAAAGTTTCGTGAAACAAAGAATAGCATTTTCCTTGAAGTATACTCTCAATGGTATGCATTATCATCACTGAAACAACAATTAAAAAACAATCGTGATAATTTGCAACTACTTGGTCAGCTCGAACAGTTGGCGCGTCAAAAAGTGTCAACTGCCAATACAGCATCTAATAATATGAGTAATTCGTCAGGTTTGTCAAATGTTTTAAGAGTACAACTTGAGGTTGCTGAAGTTGAAAATAATATTGAAAGTCTTTTATCAGTAATTAAAGCAGAGAAAGCAAAATTCAACGCTCTTTTAAATCGTTCGGCAGATTTTGACGTATTGGTTCCGGATACAATTATAAAAGTACCATTTATCTTTAACGAAACAATATCAATAAGCGAAATAGAGAATCAAAACCCCATGCTCGGAATGATAGTAGAAGAAGGACAGGCTTACAGAGCAAAGAGTGAGATGGACAAAAAGATGAGTTACCCGATGTTAGGCATAGGGCTTCAATACATGATTATTGGAAGAGGCTCTTCACCTACAATGAATCAGAATACACACAATGGCATGAACGGAATGGATATGGTTATGCCAATGGTTTCAATCAGTCTTCCAATATTTAGAAATAAATATAAGGCACAGCAGCGAGAAAGTCGCTATATGTGGGAGTCAGCTCATGAAAAGTATAATAATACACTAAATTCTATACATTCTGAACTTTACATGTTAAAACATCAGATTGATGATGCAGAACGTCAGATTGCTCTCTATCAAAAACAGAAAAATCTGGCACTCACAACTTATCAATTAATTATTCAGGAATTTGTGACTTCCAAAAGTGATCTAACCAATGTTATTGAGGTACAAAGGCAACTACTTGATTACCGCATAAAGGAAGCTGAAGCAATTGCCAAGTATAATACTAAAGTAGCTGAAATTAACAGCTTGAGTTCATTCACTAAAACAAAATAAACAAAGCCCATTAAATTAATATAATATGACTACAAATAAAAAACTACAGATATTAAGAAACAGATATGTTATTATTGGTCTGGTTCTTCTCTCAGGAATATTTTTAGGCTGGCTGCTATTTTCCGGAGGTTCTTCATCAAGCAGTGATATAACGGCTGAGCACCACGACCATGATCATGGAGATGAAGAAACTGTTTGGACATGTTCTATGCACCCACAAATAAGAATGGATGAACCGGGACTATGCCCATTATGTGCAATGGATTTAATCCCTCTGCAAGCAAACGGTTCGGGCGATGCTTCTATAGACCCTGACGCTATTCAAATGAGCAACGAGGCAATTGCACTTGCAAATATTCAGACAACCATTGTAAACCGACAGAATCCTGTAAAGGAAGTTCGACTTTACGGAACAATTCAGACTGATGAACGACTATCTCAATCACAAACATCACATGTAAGTGGTAGGATTGAGAAACTATTGGTGAATTTTACCGGTGAGAGCGTTAAGGAGGGTCAGGTTATTGCAACAATTTATTCACCTGAAGTTCTAACTGCACAGCAAGAATTGATAGAAGCATCTAAGGTAAAAGACATAGAACCCTCACTTTCACAAGCAGTAAGACAAAAACTCCGTCTATGGAAACTATCCGATGAGCAAATAGCTAAAATTGAGCAATCGGGTGAAATCTCTCCTTACATAGATATTACAGCAAACACAAGTGGAATAGTTGTTTCAAAAAACATAAACCAAGGTGATTATATAAGTCCGGGAACTGTTCTGTTTAATATTGCAAACCTTTCGAAAGTATGGGCAGTATTTGATGCCTATGAGTCAGATCTTCCTTTCTTAAAGAAAGGTGATAAACTGGAGTACACTCTTCAATCACAGCCTGGCAAAACATTCTCAGGCATTATTTCATTTATAAACCCTATACTTGATCCGATTACCAGAACAGCAAAAATACGAGTTGAAACTTCAAATCCAAGAGGAGAACTAATGCCTGAAATGTATGCAAGTGCTATTGTAAACGCTCAGCTAAAACAATACAACAATGAAGTTGTAATCCCTAAGACGGCTATACTTTGGACCGGTAAGCGTTCAATAGTTTACGTCAAGCAACAAAACACAGAGACTCCTGCATTCATGCTTCGTGAAGTAGAACTTGGTCCTTCTCTGGGAGACTCCTACGTTATCTTATCTGGTATTGATGATGGCGAAGAAATAGTAACTAATGGTGCATATATAATCGATGCAAGTGCTCAGTTATCAGGCAAACAAAGCATGATGAACCAATCATCCGGCAGAGCTGTTACAGGACATGAGGGGCATACGATGAATGGAAACGGCACTTCTTCCGGTACAGACCACATTGGTCACAATATGCAGTCTGCTACAGGTGGTGAACATGTGATGTTTTATGTAGGAGGCAGTTGCGGAATGTGTAAAGATCGCATTGAAAAGACTGCTAAATCAATCGACGGAGTTCTTGGAGCGGTATGGGTACAAGCAAATGAGGAGCTTCATTTAGATTTCGATCCTAAGAAAACTTCTGCCGATAAAGTTGCAAAAGCTATAGCTGCAGTTGGGCATGACACAGAAAAGTTCAAAGCAGATGATTCTGTATACAATGCACTTCCTGCATGCTGTTTATACAGAGATTAATTGATATTCATATTCAAATTTTTAATATTTTCAAAAATGAAAACAATATTGTATTTAACGATTGTAGTGAGCTCATTCTTACTCATCTCCTGTAACTCAGGATCATCCAGCAAAAACAATTCAGCTCACAATAAAGAAACGGAACACATGGAAACAGGAGCCCAACACAATGAAAAACACGCTATGCTTAATGTGAAAGGAAGTTGTGAAATGTGTAAAGAGCGAATAGAAAAAGCGGCACAGGAAATGAAAGGCGTTACATTTGCAAGTTGGGAACTGGAAAATCAAGTGTTACATCTTAATTACGATCCCGATAAAGTGACAGAAGACGAAATAGCAAAAGTCATCGCGGCTGTAGGACATGATACCGATAAATACAAAGCTGATCAAGCTACGTATAATGCATTACCAGCCTGTTGTAAATACAGAGATTAGAAAATGTAATTATTTTAGGGAAAATACTGATAATGAGTATTTTCCTTTTTTTTAAAATTAAAAAGATGGAACACAAACAAAATAATTCAACCGCAGACCATGATCATGATTTGTCTAATAATAATGGGCATGAAGGTAACGAAGACCACAAACATAGTGGTCATGACCATATGGGGCATATGGAACATATGGGAAACTTAAAACATAAATTTTGGATTTCATTAATTATTACATTTCCAATTCTTCTACTTTCAAGTTTCATGGGTATAGATTTACCTTTTCAATTCACTTTTCCGGGTTCTGATTGGGTAGTACTTATACTTTCAACGATACTTTTCATTTATGGTGGCACTCCATTTCTTAGTGGTGCCTCAATGGAGCTAAAAGATCGAAGTCCAGCAATGATGACATTGATTTCAATGGGTATTACAGTAGCCTATATCTACAGCTTATATGCATTTATATCCAATAATTTCATACCCAATGCTCCTCATTTGATGGATTTCTTCTGGGAATTAGCTACACTTATCGTGATCATGCTCCTTGGCCACTGGATAGAAATGAGAGCAGTGGGAAATGCAGGAAACGCATTACAAAAAATGGTAGAGTTGTTACCCAATAAAGCACTTTTAATTGATGAACATGGCATTATTTCAGAAGTAGAACTCAATGAAATCAAGATTGGGCAAGACCTTTTAGTTAATGCAGGAGATAGAATACCAACAGATGGTAAAATACTTGAAGGTAATACAAGTGTAAACGAATCAATGGTTACGGGAGAAGCGAGAGCAGTAAAGAAAACTGTTGGCGATAAAGTAATTGGAGGTGCAATAAACGGTAAAGGGACATTGAAAATAGAAGTAACCGGAACGGGAGAATCAGGATTTCTCTCGCAAGTTATGAAGTTGGTAAGTGATGCACAAAAAGAAAAGTCACGTTCCGAAACCCTTTCAGATAAAGTGGCTGCAGCTCTATTCTATATTGCCGTTGTTGTGGGAGTGATTGCTTTTATAGTTTGGCTAATTATTACCAAAGATTTGAATGTTGCTTTCGAGCGTTTAGTTACAGTCCTAATAATAGCTTGCCCTCATGCCCTTGGACTTGCTATTCCTCTTGTAGTTGCCAGATCAACATCTTTAGGAGCAAGCAATGGATTATTAATTCGAAACAGAGTTGCATTAGAAAAATCCAAGAAGATAAAACTTGTCACTATGGATAAAACTGGCACACTAACCGAGGGAGATTTTCGGGTATCTGTAGTAGAATCCCTCTCTCAAAAGTGGAATAATTCTGAGGTATTACGTATGATGGCATCATTAGAAAGTCATTCCAATCATCCATTGGCAGTTGGTATTCTTGAAGAAGCAGAAAAACAAAAAATTCAATTTACTTTACCTGAAAATGTATCAGTAATAAGTGGCACGGGATTAATAGGCACTGTGGAAGGCAGGAAGTTGTTAATTGTAAAACCGTCATACCTCGATGACAAAAATATGAATTACGATAAAAATAGATATAATGAATTAGCAAGTAAAGGCAATTCTGTAAGTTATCTGATTGTCAATGATGAAGTAGCCGGTATTGTTGCTCAAGGAGATAAGATAAAAGAGGAAGCTAAAAAGACCGTAGATGGATTGAAAGATATGAATATTATTCCTGTAATGCTAACCGGTGACAATAAAGAATATGCAAATAGTGTTGCTT
>DATGMV010000101.1:0-4181 GCA_035307185.1 Fermentimonas sp.
GGATTAAATGATGCTGTAGTTATTTTACGACTATATTTTCAACTGTGCTTGAATACATACAATATATCAGACTATTTTCAAATACAGCTGAATAAAAATATCTTTCTTTTTTTATTTAAATAAAGTATGAATACAACCATACTTGCACTAAAAATATTCAGTAACAAATTCTAAACAGTATGTTTCCCAAACTCGAAATTGAATTGAATGGGAAGACTTTTCTATACATATGATATATGCTTAATACTTCCATCGTTCTGACCAAGTCCTGATCCTCCTCGAAAATTTCGATGAGAATCAAGACTTGGTAGGGACTAACTAAGCAGAAAGTACAACTCTTGTTTAGACCCTCTAGCCATAATTAAGGTTAAAATCAAACTCGCTTATTCAAAAATGTAATATGTGCTCATTTTATTGCGTTTTTTGAAAGATATGTTATCTTTGCGAATAGGTAAAACTAAAAATCACAGTTGTAAATCTATAAATAGGTTCACAAAATAAATTATAATCATAAAACTGAAAATATATGAAGTCATTAGCAATCATTTACGGATCAAGTACCGAGCACACTAAAGATGCAGCCGAAAGGATGGCAGAACTATTGGCAGATTATTCTCCAACGCTTGTTGATATATATGACGGGGACGATGAGCCTTTTAAAACACACGACGTATTAATTCTTGGTGTCTCTACATGGGGTGTTCAGGATTTGCAGGACGATTGGAATGATTTCTTTCCTAAACTTGAGCAGATGGACCTATCGGGCAAGACTATTGCTCTGTTCGGAATGGGTGATGCATCGATATACCCAAGTTCTTTTGTTGATGCAATTGGTATACTTTACGAAATTATTATTAAGCAAGGGGCAACCGTTGTAGGCAAAGTTTCACCTGAAGGTTATGACTTTGAGTACTCTCGCGCTCTTGTAGATGGTGAGTTCGTGGGACTGCCACTAGACGATGATTATGAGCCAGAACTAACAGAAGAGCGTATTGTTAATTGGGTTGAACAGTTAAAGCCTTTTCTTGCTTAACAATTTATTATCTATATAAAATCTTGTATTCCCAAGGTTGTAAGGTAACTTCTCCTGTAATATCTACATCGGTAGAATCATGCATGGAGTCGTAATTTACACCTTTAAGGTCTTCTTCTAGAGTTACATTTAGAGAATCTTTACTAAGATTAAAAACGGCAACAACTTCACTCTCTCCTTTTGTTCTTTTAAAAGACCAAACTTTTTGAGGGTGATTATTTGCTATTTCACTCATACTTCCATCCCTCTCTTGCGATTGCAGAGCGGGATGTTGCTTTTTAAGGCTATTGAGCTTTTTATAAAACCCGGTAAAATCTTCCTTATCGGTAAAATCAATTAAGTCCTTTTCAAAGAATTCTAGTCGCTTATCCAAACCAGCCTCCTGACCGCTATATATAAGCGGCATACCAGGCAAAACGTACGTTAGTGCAGCAAGTGTTTTAACAGCATCGCCCATTCGTTCAAACTCAGTACCGTTCCATGAATTCTCGTCGTGATTTGATGTAAAGTACATTGGAATAGCATGATTGGGAAAGTTATTGAGCATCCTGTTTAAAGATGCCCTAAGAGAATCAACAGGCTCTTTTCCTTGTGCAACAGAATTCATCTTATGATGAAAATCCCAAGCGTAATATGCATCAAAAGCAGATTCGTTAAGTTCGGGCTTCTCTGCCTCAGCAAGGAAAAACAGATCGTTATTAATAGCCAAAAGAGAGTCTTTTGCCACTTCCCAAAAATCGGTGGGTAGTTCGCCCGCTACGTCGCACCTAAAACCATCTATCCCGGTTTCTTCAACCCAAAACATCATGCTTTTAATCATCTCGCTTCGCATCTCGGTAATTGTGTAATCAAGTTGTGCAATATCTGTCCAATCGTACATAACATTTAAATCGCCCAAGCTATCCCTAACATACCAATCTGGGTGTTCATCTACCCAAACAGCATCGCGAGAGGTATGATTTGCAACCCAGTCGAGAATCACCTTCATACCCATGCTCTGTGCAGTTTCTACCACCTCTTTAAAATCATCGAGGGTACCAAACTCACTATTAACTTCTGTATAATTTTTTATGGAGTAATAACTACCTAGACTACCTTTCCTGTCTTTCTCGCCAATTGTTTGAATGGGCATAAACCATAGTATATCCACCCCTAACTCTTGTAATCTGGGCAGGTGATTGGCAAAAGCATTAAAAGTTCCTTCGGGGGTATATTGACGAGTATTAACTTCATAAATAGTTGCATTATAGACCCATTCGGGGTGCACACCCTTTGTAGTGGCCTCTTCCTGTTTGGCAGGCTTATTTACACATGATATAGTTAATAACCCTATTAGAATTAGCGAAAGCAATTTACCTATTCTCATTTCAAGAGTCTGTTTTAGTTATAAAAATATTGAATTAGTGCCTCTTCAATTTATATACATCGTCCTTATCCTGTACTATAAATACACTAATTGCACCAAGTACAAGAGAAAAACCGGCAAGCATCATAGTAAATATAACCTGTCCGTTAAACAACTCGCGTGTTATAAATCCAAGAATACTAGCTGCTAGAATTTGAGGAATCACTATAAAGAAATTGAATATACCCATGTAAGTACCCATCTTATCGGCTGGCAGAGAGCCAGTGAGAATGGCATAAGGCATAGAAAGGATACTACCCCATGCAAAGCCTACCCCAATCATAGGGATAAGTAATATGTTGGGATCGTTAATAAAATATAGAGAGATAAATGAGATACCTCCTAATGCAAGAGCGATTGAGTGAGTTGCCTTGCGACCAATTTGCTTGGCTATTAAAGGAAGTAAGAAAGCACTAATGGCCGAAACCCCATTATATACTGCAAACAATACACCTACCCAGTTAGCCCCCAAATTGTATAACTCGGTAGAAGAATCGGTTGTACCGTATATATGTTGCGTTATTGCAGGAGTTGTATAAATCCACATTGCGTAAAATGCGAGCCACGAGAAGAACTGCACAACAGCAAGCTGACCCATAGTCTTTGGCATATGCAGTAAATCGTTCATTATACCAACAAGTCCTTTTGGGTCATTAGACTTTCTGGTTATAAAACCAGAAAGCAGAAGAATAATTCCAAAAGCAAGAATAAGTCCCGATACAATGTATAGTTGTGCATTATCATCATCCAGCTTAAAAGCTCTAATGAGCGCAGTTGCAAGTAACCCGATTATGGTCCAAATAACACCCCTTTTTATAAACTCCGCTGATGTTACCGGAAGTTTTATTATTGTTTTTAAACCTGTGGACTTCTTTTCCTCCTCCTCAAACGCTGCAAGTTCGTCGGGAGAATACTCTTTGGAGGTGAATACCGTGTACATAACAGATGCAATAAGCACTACACCACCAATGTAAAAAGAAAGTTTTACCGACTGAGGAATAACTCCTTCGGGAGCGGTATTTGCTACACCAAACCAGTTTGTTAGAATATAAGGGAGAGCCGATGCAATTACAGCCCCTGTTCCGATAAAGAAACTCTGCATTGCAAAGCCCATGGTTCGCTGATCTGAACGCAAATTGTCACCTACGAAAGCTCTGAAGGGCTCCATTGAGATATTTATTGATGCATCCATTATCCACAGCATACCTGCTGCAATCCATAGAGAGGGTGAGTTGGGCATAAATATAAGTGCAAGAGTGGTAAATATTGCACCTATCATGAAATATGGTCGCCTTCTGCCAAACCTGTTCCATGTCTTATCGCTAAGATGACCGATTATTGGCTGCACTATTAATCCGGTTATGGGTGCAGCTATCCACAAGATAGGGATATCTTCAATTCTAGCACCCAAGGTTTCGAATATTCTACTTACGTTGGCATTTTGTAAGGCAAAGCCAAATTGGATACCCATAAAGCCGAAGCTCATGTTCCAAATCTCCCAAAAAGATAATTTCCTTTTCTTCATGTTGTTTAGATTGTATGTATAAACAAATATACGGGCTTTTATCAGATCATCTTTTATAGTACAACCTATTAACCCAAATATTATTTATGCATTCGATTGCATTTTGTTGACTCCTTAACTACTAGCTCGGTTTTTATTAATTTATTCACCACTCCTTCTTTTAACTCTTTACCCTCAATACGGTTTATTAGAAGTCTTGCTGACACTCTACCCATTTC
>DATGMV010000102.1:0-18064 GCA_035307185.1 Fermentimonas sp.
CGGGTATACCTGAGTCGCTCAATGTACTTATTCATGAGCTTCAGGGATTGGGACTAGACATCTCTCTCGATTAATTTTTCACCGATGGATGATTATTGCAGTTTATCTGCATAATCATCTTCAGGAGATTCAAACAAAAAATTATAACTCTTTATAAAGGTTATTATGGCATATAGAAAAGAGAATAAAATAAAGAGTAACTTTTCAAAAATTACTATCAGTCTTGCTTCACCGGAACAAGTTCTTGAGAACTCATTTGGCGAAGTTTTAAAGCCTGAAACAATAAATTACCGCACATATAAACCGGAGCGCGATGGTCTGTTTTGCGAACGTATATTCGGACCGGTAAAAGATTATGAGTGTCATTGTGGCAAATACAAACGTATTCGTTATAAAGGCATTGTGTGCGACCGTTGTGGTGTGGAAGTTACAGAAAAAAAGGTTCGTCGTGAGCGTACCGGTCATATCCATTTAGTAGTGCCTGTTGCACACATTTGGTATTTTAGGTCACTACCCAACAAAATAGGTTATCTGTTGGGAATTCCTACAAAGAAACTTGACACTATCATTTACTACGAACGTTACGTGGTTATTCAACCCGGAATTCTTGAAGATAAAGTAACAGAAAAAGATCTTCTAACAGAAGATGAATATTTGGAATTACTTGATTCTCTTCCGAAAGACAACCAACTTCTTGAGGACTCAGATCCTAACAAATTTATCGCAAAGATGGGTGCGGAAGCACTTTTGAGTTTGCTTGAAAGAATCAATCTTGACAAGCTTGCAAACTATTTACGTCATAAAGCTGACACAGAAACATCTCAACAACGTAAGAATGAAGCATTAAAACAGCTACAGGTTGTAGAAGCTTTCCGTGGTTCTAAAAACATCAATAAGCCCGAATGGATGATTATGAAGGTAATCCCTGTGATTCCTCCTGATCTTAGACCGCTTGTGCCTCTTGATGGTGGACGTTTTGCTACATCCGACCTAAATGATCTTTACCGTCGTGTTATTATACGTAATAACCGCCTGAAAAGACTTATAGATATTAAAGCTCCGGATGTTATTCTAAGAAACGAGAAGCGTATGCTTCAAGAGTCGGTTGATTCACTATTTGACAATTCACGCAAATCAAGTGCAATTAAGACTGAATCAAACCGCCCACTTAAATCGCTTTCAGACAGTTTAAAAGGTAAGCAAGGACGATTCCGTCAAAACTTATTGGGTAAGCGTGTTGACTATTCTGCACGTTCGGTAATTGTTGTTGGTCCTGAGCTTAAGATGCACGAATGTGGTTTGCCTAAAGATATGGCAGCAGAAATTTACAAACCGTTTATTATACGTAAGCTTATTGAAAGAGGTATAGTGAAAACGGTAAAATCTGCTAAAAAGATTGTTGATAGAAAAGAGCCTGTAGTATATGATATTCTTGAATACGTAATGAAGGGTCACCCTGTTCTATTGAACCGTGCCCCTACTCTACACCGTTTGGGAATTCAGGCATTTCAACCAAAACTAATAGAAGGTAAAGCAATTCAACTACATCCATTGGCATGTACTGCTTTCAACGCCGACTTTGATGGTGACCAAATGGCTGTTCACCTTCCACTAGGAAATGAAGCAATTCTTGAAGCTCAGCTTCTTATGCTTGCTTCGCACAATATACTTAACCCTGCTAATGGTGCACCAATTACCGTACCTTCGCAAGACATGGTACTCGGACTGTATTACATCACCAAAATTCGCCCTGGAGCTAAGGGTGAAGGAATGACTTTCTATGGTGAGGAAGAAGCAATAATTGCTTATAACGAAGGAGCAGTTGCTGTACATGCATTGGTTAAAGTAGTAGTAGATGACATTGATGAAGGAGGCAATCCTGTTAGAAAGATGCATGAAACCACAGTTGGTCGTGTAATTACTAATGAAGCAATTCCAAAAGAAGTAGGATATGTTAATGAACTACTCTCTAAAAAATCTCTTCGCGATATTATCGGTAAGGTTATAAAAACTTGTGGAGTTGCACGTACTGCTCAATATCTCGATGACATTAAAGATCTTGGTTATAAAATGGCTTTCAAAGGTGGACTATCATTTAACCTCGAGGATGTTATCATTCCGAAGGAAAAAGATGATCTAATTCAGGAAGGTTATAACGAAGTTGAACAAATAATGGATAACTACAACATGGGATTCATTACTTACAACGAACGTTACAATCAGATAATTGACACTTGGACTCATATTAACTCCAAACTGTCAAACATTCTAATGAAACAGCTATCGGAAGACGATCAAGGGTTTAACTCTGTTTATATGATGCTTGACTCGGGAGCCCGTGGTTCTCGTGAACAGATTCGTCAGTTATCGGGTATGCGTGGATTAATGGCTAAACCCCAAAAGAGTGGCTCTGAAGGGGCTCAAATTATTGAAAACCCAATTCTAGCTAACTTTAAAGAAGGTCTATCGGTACTTGAATATTTTATTTCAACTCACGGTGCTCGTAAAGGTCTTGCCGACACTGCTTTAAAAACAGCTGACGCAGGATATCTAACACGTCGTTTAGTTGACGTATCACAGGATGTTATTGTAAATGAAGAAGACTGTGGAACACTACGTGGTTTAACAGCTACTGCAATTAAGAATAACGAAGAGGTAATAGCATCGTTGTATGAACGTATATTAGGACGTGTTTCTGTACATGACGTTCAACATCCTAACACCGGTGAAATATTAGTAAGTTCAGGTGAAGAGATTACCGAAGATATTGCTGAAAAGATTGATAAATCTCCAATAGAACGAGTTGAGATCAGATCTGTACTAACGTGTGAATCATCTCAAGGAGTGTGTGCAAAATGTTACGGAAGAAATTTGGCAACAGGACACATGGTTCAAAAAGGTGAAGCTGTTGGTGTTATTGCAGCTCAATCAATTGGTGAACCCGGAACACAGCTAACTCTTCGTACATTCCACGTGGGAGGTATCGCATCTAATATAGCGGCAGAAAGTAGAGTTATTGCTAAATATGACGGTATTGTAGAATTTGATGAGCTACGCTTTGTTGAAGCAACAGATTCAGAAGGTAAATCATATAAAGTAGTAGTAAGTCGCTTATGTGAAATGCGAGTTATTGATCCAAATACTAAGATTGTACTTGTTTCACATAACGTACCCTATGGATCGAAGTTATACTTCAACCAGAAAGACAAAGTGAAGAAGGGCGATTTAATATGCGACTGGGATCCATTTAATGCTGTAATTATTTCAGAAGCTGCCGGTAAGATTAGATTCGAAAATTTCACTGAGAATTTAACCTATAAGGTGGAGTCGGATGAACAAACCGGTTTGAAAGAGAAAGTTATTATTGAATCTCGCGATAAAACTAAAGCTCCGTCAGCACATATTGTTGATGAAAATGACGATATACTTAGAACATACACACTACCACTTGGTTCTCACATAGTTAAAAATGAGAGTGACAACATTAAGGCAGGTGATATTCTTGTTAAGATTCCACGTGCAGTTGGTAAAACTGGTGATATCACCGGAGGTCTTCCAAGAGTAACTGAGTTATTTGAAGCACGTAACCCATCTAATCCGGCTGTGGTTACAGAAATCGACGGTGAAGTGTCATTTGGAAAAATCAAACGTGGAAATCAAGAAATCTCAGTTACAACTAAAACAGGTGAAACTAAGAAATATATGGTTCCATTATCTAAACAGATATTAGTACAGGAGAACGACTATATACGTGCCGGTATGCCCCTTTCGGAAGGAGCCATCACACCTGCTGATATATTAGCTATTAAAGGACCTACAGCCGTTCAGGAGTACATTGTGAACGCAGTTCAGGATGTATACCGACTACAAGGTGTGAAGATCAATGACAAACACTTTGAAGTTATTGTACGTCAAATGATGCGTAAAGTAGAAGTAGTTGATCCGGGTGACACTCGTTTCCTTGAACAGCAACTTGCTGATAAGCATGAAATGATGGAAGAAAATGATCGCACTTGGGGTAAAAAAGTAATTGTTGATGCTGGTGATTCACAGATATTTGAACCCGGACAGATAGTTACTGTACGCAAACTTCGTGACGAAAACAGTTCACTTAAACGACGTGATTTAAAATTGGTAGAAGCACGAGATGCAGTTCCTGCAACAGCAAACCAAGTATTGCAAGGAATTACAAGAGCAGCGCTGCAAACGACCAGCTTCATGTCTGCTGCTTCTTTCCAAGAAACTACTAAAGTTCTTAATGATGCTGCTATACATGGTAAGAGCGACACACTGGACGGACTTAAAGAGAACGTTATAGTTGGTCACCTCATACCCGCAGGAACAGGACAGAGAGAGTTTGATAAACTTGTAGTTGGTTCTCGTGAAGATTTTGATAAACTCAATGCTAACAAACGTTCTAATCTTTTTGAGGAAGTAACTGAATAATAAATTATTTAAGAAACACCTTAAAGGGTAATAAATAATTAAACCCCGCACAGACATAGATCTCGTGTGGGGTTTTGTATTATTTTACCTGTAAACGTTTAGATATATATTTGCGAACAGGAGTATCAAAGAAATTTAATGTAAGACATGCTAAAAAAACAACAATAGCGATTTAATTACTGACCCGTAGATTTCTTCAAGTATTCATAAGTAGCACTTTGAGCACGTATGTGTTTAGCATCGTCGGGAGTAAAATCTCTTTTAAAAACATTGTTCAAATTCTCATCAAGCCAAACAGCACTGCGATTATCGGCAAGTTGAATCTTTAAAATATCTATAATCTCCCTCTTTAGAGACTCCATATATATTGGAAAAGCAACCTCTATACGTCTGTGCAAATTTCTCTGCATCCAATCTGCCGAAGTAAGATAAACATTTTCCTCACCCTCATTAAAGAAATACCACACACGCGAGTGTTCCAGATAAGCCCCAACAATACGTGTTATTGTGATATTTTGACTATATGTCTGGTTTGGTACAAGACAACAAATACCTCTGATAATTAGATCTATCTTCACACCTGCTTCACTGGCGCGGTAAAGAGCGTCAATCATGCCTTTATCCTCAAGACTATTCATTTTAAGAATTATATGCCCAATACCGCCATTTCTAACATGCTCAATTTCCCTCTCTATCATTTTATGAATCTCTGATAGCATATTAAACTGGGTAACAAGAAGATGTTTAAAATCATGCATATGTGGTCTGCCTTCCAGAACCCTGAAAACTTCATCAATATCTTTAATAATCTCCCTGTTTGAAGTAAGCAATCCTTTATCGGAATAAATTCTAGCAGTCTTTTCGTTAAAATTACCTGTGCCTAAATAAGCATAGCCTTTGAGAGGTGCATCCGGATCGTTACTACGTTTTCTTACATAAGCGAGCTTGGCATGCACTTTTAAACCTGGTAAACTATAAATTATCTTTACCCCTGCCTGTTGCATCAACTCTGAAGAAAGATAATTATTCTCTTCATCAAAACGTGCTTTAAGTTCAACAAAAACGGTAACCTTTTTCCCATTCTTAGCTGCACTTATCAAACTATTAATAACAGCAGAATTCTCTGCTACTCTATATTGTGTAACCTTAATTTCCAGCACTTTTGGGTCAAATGCAGCTTGCATCAAAAACCTAAGTAGATAATCGAACGACTGATAAGGGAAATGCAACAGCACATCCTGCTTTCTTAATACTCGCAAAACTGAACTGTTAGATTCCAATTCCGGTACGCGCAAAGGCTGTGGTAATTGTTGTTTAAGCGAATCCCCTACAGGGTTGGGCAAACTTGCCAGATCTGCAAGATTTAAATAACGCCACGATGGCAGAAGCTCTTCATTTTCAATCTCATATGCTTCGCATAAATACTTTAAAAAATAGTCCGGCATCTCCTTATCATACTGAAAACGTGTAACAGCTCCTATTTTTCTTTTTCTCACCTTTTTTAAAATCTCCTCTGCAATATCTTTCTGATCTTCCTCCTCAAGAGAAAAATCAGCATCGCGCGAGATCTTAATACTGAAGCAGTCCATTATATGATATCCAGGAAAGACACTCGCCATATTTGCTTTAATTACATCATCTATAAACATAATATAATGATTTCCATTATACGAAGGCAACTCTATGAACCTTGGTATTTTAGTGAACGGAATTTTCATTATTGCATAAGAATAATTATCGGGAGTGTCCTCAATTTTCTTTTTCTTTTTCAACAGACTAATTGTCTGATATATACGCCCGTCTTGAATAAATGAATGAATATCATCCTTTTGAATAATCATAGGCTGCAGATAAGGGAACACTTCCTCATTAAAATATTTTTCAACATAAGCTACATGAAAAGTTTCCACCTTATCGGTCTGATAAAGAACAATTTTATTTCTTTTCAACTCCGGAATAATCATATTATTAAATATATTATAATACTCCTGCTCCTGAGCTGTAACCTCATTATTAATTTGTACAATAGTTTTTAGTGCTTCCTCGACAGGCTCATCCCTATCGATACTCTCAAGAAGAGAGCTATGGTATCCCGATACTCTGATCTTATAAAACTCCTCAAGATTGGATGAATATATTGATAAAAATTTTATTCGTTCATATACTGGTAAGCGCACATCTTTTGCCTCAAGTAGTACACGATAATTAAAAGAGAGCCAGCTTATATCTCTTTTGAAATATGAGTATTTTCGATTTCTCATTGTATAGGGTTTACTTATGTGTAATTATCCTCAAAAATACAAAGTTTATTTGTAAAAACTGTTTCTACTATAAGAATTGATTAATTAAAGAAAGATTAAAAGAAAAAGGAAGGGAATATATACGTTAAGTTTTAATATTAATAATATAATCGAAGTACTATCTTTGCACGGATTAAAACTTTTGGGATGAAAAAGATTGGTTTACTGTCGGATACTCACGGTCATTGGGATGATAAATTTAATAAATATTTTGCCGATTGCGATGAGGTTTGGCATGCAGGGGATATCGGTTCAATGGCACTTGCTGAAAAGTTTGAAGAATTGAAACCATTTAGAGCTGTATATGGGAACATTGATGATTACAAAACCCGTTTGGCATATCCTGAAATACTTAATTTTGAAATTGAGAATGTTAAGATAATGATGACTCATATAGGAGGTTATCCCGGTAGGTATGAACCTTCTATAATTTCAAAACTCAAAGCAGGTAGGCCTAAGTTGTTTATTTCAGGGCATTCACACATACTTAAGGTTATGTATGATGAAAAATTTGGCTTACTACACATGAATCCCGGTGCTGCCGGACTATACGGATTTCATAAGGTTAGGACTTTATTACGTTTTGTGGTAGATGATGGAAACATAAGGGATTTAGAAGTAATAGAATTGGAAAAAAGATTTTGAAAATAACCCAATACAATAAACAACAAAGGAGTGTTATTTAAAATATAATCATATTTATTGTTGAATACATCTTAAAACGGAATGAAATTAGGGAAGATAAAATTAACAATTCCCCCTAAGCCAATTAAAATAAAAAGACTCCCAACTATCCGGTTTAATATAATCAGACCTTTTCTGTTAAACCTTTTCCTGAGTTTAGATACAAAAGTTGTAAGCAAGAACCACCATGAAAATGCTGCAGATGCAAATGAAATGAGTCCTACAATAGTTGATGGTATGCCTTCTATCATTGGATTAAATGAAAACCGAGTGTAAAGACCAATTAGTGCCATAACAATTGCGACATTTGAAAAAGTAAGAAGAAAAGCTGATAGAAAGTCTTTAAGATATCTCCTTTCCACCGGCAGTATATCGGGCTTCCATCCTTTTAATGGATTAGAGATAAATACACCTATTCCAAAAATTATTAGAATCGCACTCCCAATAATTAGTAAAAGACTTGTATACTCATCAAGAAAACCTGAGACAAGGCTAAGCGCCAAAAGTGTAAATGTGGCATAAATAGTATCAGATAACATAGCACCAAGTCCCGACACAAAACCATGCCAGCGTCCACGATTCAAAGTACGCTGTATAGTAAGAAGGTTAATCGGCCCCATAGGTGAAGAAACAAGCAACCCAATTACAAAACCCTTAACAATTGTTTCAAACATATCTATGCAAAGATACAAACTTGTTTTACTTATCCTTGTTATTACATTGTACAAACATGTTAGACTATGTTCATTAGACTTTACAAAAAAGTTAGTAACTTTGTGCTTCACAAAAATCGATCTAAAATCAAAGATATGATTTCATTTTTTAAGACCCCTTCACAGAGTATTATTGCTGTTGAAGCAGAAAACGCATTCTCTCCTGAGACACTGCGCAAGCTCACATGGCTATTTGGAGAAGCCGAGCTAATTGAGTCAGAAACAATTCAAAAAACCTATATAGGTCCGCGTCGCGAATTGATTACACCATGGAGCACATGTGCTGTGGAAATAACTCGCAACATGGGTGTTGAGGGAATTACTCGAATTGAAGAATATACTCCATATACAGAAGCTACTTACTTCGACTTCGACCCGATGCTGCAACGTAAGTATATGCAGCTGGATCAAACAATTTTCACAATTGAGGGAACACCCGAGCCAATTAAATATATTGATGATATAAACGCTTACAACGACTCTGAGGGCCTTGCAATGAGCAAAGATGAGATAGATTATCTTGAGTCTGTGAGCAAAAAGATGGACAGGAAGCTAACTGACAGTGAGGTGTTTGGTTTCTCACAGGTTAACTCTGAACATTGTCGCCATAAAATATTTAACGGAAAATTTATTATTGATGGTGAGGAAAAAGAAATGTCTCTGTTTCAACTTATTAAGAAAACTTCTGCTGTAAACCCCAACACATTAATTTCTGCATATAAGGATAATGTGGCATTTATTCAGGGACCAACTGTTACGCAGTTTGTTCCTGCAAGCGGAGATAAACCCGATTTCTTTATAACAAAAGAAATTGAAAGCGTACTTTCATTAAAAGCAGAAACTCATAATTTCCCCACAACTGTGGAGCCGTTTAATGGTGCATCTACAGGAACAGGGGGTGAGATACGTGATCGGCTTGCCGGGGGTAAAGGTTCTCTGCCAATTGCAGGTACAGCTGTATACATGACTTCCTACCCTCGTTTAGAAGAAGACCGCCCTTGGGAGCAAGTTCTTCAACCTCGAGAATGGTTATATCAAACTCCTGAACAGATACTTCTTAAAGCTTCTAATGGGGCTTCAGATTTTGGAAATAAATTTGGACAGCCCCTCATCTGCGGTTCGGTTCTAACACTTGAGCATAGCGAAAATAACAAGAAGTATGGATACGACAAGGTTATTATGCTTGCGGGTGGAATTGGATATGCTAATAAACGCGATGCAAAGAAAGGCGAACCCAAAAAGGGCGAGAAAATTGTAGTAATGGGTGGCGACAACTACCGCATTGGAATGGGTGGCGGTGCCGTTTCATCAGTTAACACAGGTGAATTCTCAGAAGGAATTGAGCTTAATGCAATTCAGCGTGCCAATCCTGAAATGCAAAAACGTGTTTCTAACGTTATTCGAGCTCTTGCAGAGTCGGAAGACAACCCAATAGTTTCAATTCATGATCATGGTGCAGGTGGACACCTTAATTGTCTGTCGGAAATTGTTGAATCTACCGGTGGTGTTATAGATGTTGATAAACTGCCAGTAGGAGATAAAACTCTCTCGGCAAAAGAAATTGTAGGCAACGAGAGCCAAGAGCGCATGGGTCTCTTGGTAAACGAAAAAGATATAGAACGTATAGAACGTATTGCTTCGCGCGAGCAAGCACCTCTTTATGTGGTGGGTGAAACAACAGGGGATATGAGATTGACTTTCAGTCAGCCTGACGGCTCCAAACCCATCGATATGGAACTCGGGGATTTCTTTGGCAAGACTCCAGAAACTGTTATGGAAGACACAACCATATCTGAAGAGTTTAGCGCACCTGTATATGATATTGAGAAGCTTGATGAATATGTAAACAACGTTATCAGGCTTGAGTCTGTTGCATGTAAAGATTGGTTGACAAATAAGGTTGACCGCTCAGTTACAGGGAAAATTGCACGCCAACAAACACAGGGAGAGATTCAATTGCCACTTAGCGATTCTGGAGCTATTGCTCTTGATTATAAAGGATTTGCCGGTATGGCAACGTCATTAGGTCATGCACCTCAGGTAGCAATGATTGACCCTGCAGCAGGCTCTGTGATGGCAGTAGCTGAAGCACTCACTAATATCGTTTTCGCTCCTCTGACAAACGGATTGCAAAGCGTTTCTTTAAGTGCAAACTGGATGTGGCCTTGCCGCAATCCGGGTGAGGATGCAAGACTTTATAAAGCAGTTGAAGCTTGCTCGGCTTTCAGTTGTGATTTAGGAATAAATATACCAACAGGGAAAGATTCATTATCCATGACCCAGAAGTATGGCGATGAAAAAGTTTATTCACCTGGTACTGTTATAATTTCTGCTGCTGCAGAGGTGAAAAATATTCGAAAAATTATTTCTCCGGTTTTAGCTTATATAAAAGGCACATATCTATATTATATAGATTTCTCTTTTGATACTTTTAAGTTGGGCGGTTCTGCATTTGCTCAAACACTTGGGAAAGTGGGTGATGAAGCCCCAACTGTTACAGATGCCGAGTATTTTAAAAATGCTTTTGCAGCAGTTCAGGAACTTGTAAATAGAGGACTTATTCTTGCAGGTCACGACATTTCTGAAGGAGGACTAATAACTGCAATGTTAGAGATGTGTTTTGCAAATCCACAGGGTGGATTAGATGTAAGACTTGATAAAATTCAGAACTCAGATCTTATCAAAATACTTTTTTCAGAAAATCCAGGTGTCATTATTCAGGTTAAGCATCACCGCTTAGTAGAGAAAATTTTGCAAGATTATGGTTTAGGGTTTGCAATTATTGCCAGACCTACCGAGAGCAGGAAGCTTACTATTTCAAAGGGTGAGTTTAGCCGTGAGTTTGATATTGATGAGCTGCGAGATGTTTGGTACAAGTCTTCGCACCTCTTAGATAGAAAACAGAGCGGGGAAGAGCATGCTGATTTACGTTTTAAAAACTATAAAAATCAACCTCTGCAGTTTAATATAAAAGAGGGCTTCACAGGCAAGCTGGAGGATATGGGGCTAACTCATGACAGACAGGAAAGAAGTGGAATGACAGCTGCTATAATAAGAGAAAAAGGCACAAATGGCGAGCGTGAAATGGCATATTCGCTTTATCTGGCAGGATTTGACGTTAAGGATGTGCATATGACCGACTTAACATCTGGCAGAGAAACGCTTGAGGATGTGCAATTTGCAGTATTTTGTGGTGGGTTCTCAAACTCCGATGTACTTGGTTCAGCCAAAGGCTGGGCAGGTGGATTTAAGTATAACGAGAAGGCTAAATCAGCCTTAAGAAATTTCTTCTCAAGAGAAGATACACTTAGCTTGGGTGTATGCAATGGTTGTCAATTATTAATGGAACTGGGTTTGATATTCCCTGAGATGGGAGAAAAACACCCACGTATGCAACATAACTCATCTAAGAAATTCGAATCCTCTTTCGTTAGCCTCGAGATACCTAAGAACGAATCTGTTATGTTTAAATCGCTTGAGGGTAGTAAATTAGGGATTTGGGTGGCTCATGGTGAAGGACGATTTGAGTTGCCGGAAGAAGAATCGAAATATAACATTGCAGCTAAATATCTATATGATGAATATCCGGGTAACCCTAACGGTTCAGACTATTCAGCCGCTGCAGTTTGTTCGAAAGATGGCAGACACCTCGCTATGATGCCTCATTTGGAGCGTACCGTATTCCCTTGGCAAAATGCATTTTACCCCTTTGCATACCGAAAACATGATGTAACACCTTGGATGGAAGCATTTGTTAATGCAAAAGAGTGGTTAAAAGAGAAGTCAAATAAATAATATTTTTACACCTAAATTAAATATAAGTTTCAATGCCAATTTTTGAGCATGAATTAAAAGTGCGCGACTATGAGTGCGATGTACAAGGACATGTTAACAATGCCAATTATCAGCACTACTTTGAAGTTACACGTCATGAACTCCTTGAGAAGGTTGGACTTAATTTTCATAAGTTACACCTTCAAGGGGTTGATGCTGTAGTTTCTCGAGTTCAAATAAGATATAAAGTACCACTATTGGGTATGGATAGGTTTATTTGCACCGTTTCTAAAATTGAAAAGGTAAGTGTAAAGTATATTTTTCATCAAGAGATAAGAAGATTGACAGACAATGCTATTTGTGCAAAGGCTAAAATAGAAGTGGTAAATCTGGTGGATGGCAAGTTATCTGAACCTATTATTTTTGATGAGGCATTTGCAGAATATATTTAAATTTCAAATTTTATATTTTTTTTAATGACTCATTATTTATTCTATGTTGTTAATTATTTCCTAAATATTGATTCTTAAAAGGTTCTTATTTTATTATTTATCAACTTATAACTGCTACATTACTTCATAGTAATTGAGACATTCTACAATATAGTTTTATTAATTATCATGAATTATGATTCATGATTTCTTTTTCAAAATCATTATAAATTGACAGATAAATCATTATACCAGATTGCTCTAACATGTATTAAAGGTGTTGGGGTTACTTATGCCAGAAACCTAATGCAGGCGATAGGCGACGAAAAAGCAATTTTTAAAGGGGACACTTCTCATTTAAAGGCAATTCCCGGAATATCAAGTAGGTTAATTAGAGAGATAAGAAATTCAGAAGTTCTTAAAAGAGCCGAAAAAGAACTTGAGTTTATCACTAAAAACAATCTCAATATCCATTTCTTCACAGAAGAAAGTTATCCACAACGTTTAAACAACTGTATTGATGCCCCTATAGTACTATATTCCAAAGGAAACACAGATTTTAATCGCCACAAAGTAATTAGTGTAGTTGGTACGCGAAACTCCACAAGATATGGAACTGAATTCTGCAATCAATTTGTAAAAGATCTATCAATTGTGTTACCGGATATTCAAATAGTTAGCGGATTAGCTTACGGCGTTGACATTTGTGCTCACAGGGCGGCATTAAAGAATGGACTTTCTACTGTTGCCGTATTAGCTCATGGTTTAGATAGAATTTATCCTCACCTGCATAGGCAAACAGCAATTGATATGATGGAAAACGGTGCTGTTCTGACTGAATTTCCCAGCAACACTAATCCTGACAAACATAATTTTGTTATGCGAAACAGAATAGTTGCTGGTATGTCAGATGCAGTTATTGTTATTGAATCATCTGCAAAAGGCGGTTCATTAATTACTGCAGATATAGCTAATTCTTATTTCAGGGAAGTATTTGCATTACCTGGAAGATTTAGTGATAAAATGTCAGTCGGATGTAATAAAATTATATCTGAGAATAAAGCCATTCTGCTGCAAGATTCAAAACAATTTCTTTTGCATATGGGATGGAGTGATGACAAGGTTGTTAATGCAGTTCCGAAACAAAGAGAACTTTTTCAAGATCTTACAGATGATGAGGAAAACGTTTATAACATTTTGCAGAAAAATGGTAGTATGCAGGTAAACACACTTTCTATTGAATTAAATGTTCCCATTACAGAGCTTTTTATGATTTTGCTTGAAATGGAAATGAAACATATTATTGAATCACTTCCTGGTGGAATGTATCAATTAGTATGATTTTTTTTCATACCTTTGAGTTTAGCATATAAAATAATTTAAGTTAAAATGGAATTGTAAAATGGCAGACACAAAAGATAACAAAAGTAACGTGAGTGAAAAGAATAGCGAGAAGCTGAAAGCCTTGCGCGCTGCAATGGACAAGATTGAGAAGACTTACGGCAAAGGATCAATAATGAAAATGGGTGATGAAAAAGTTGAAGATGTATCGGTTATTTCATCCGGATCTCTTAGTCTGAACATTGCATTAGGTGTAGGTGGATATCCTAGAGGTAGAATTATTGAGATATATGGACCGGAATCATCCGGTAAAACAACATTAGCAATACATGCAATTGCAGAGGCTCAAAAAGCAGGTGGTGTAGCAGCATTTATTGATGCAGAGAATGCATTTGACCGTTTTTACGCCGAAAAATTAGGCGTGAATACTGATGAGCTTCTAATATCGCAACCAAGTAGTGGAGAAGAAGGATTAGAGATTGCAGAACAATTAATACGTTCGGCTGCAGTTGATATTATCGTTATTGACTCGGTAGCAGCACTCACTCCAAGAAAGGAAATAGAAGGAGATATGGGAGACTCAAACGTAGGTCTTCAGGCAAGACTTATGTCACAAGCACTAAGAAAGCTTACTTCAGCTATATATAAGACTAATACTACTTGTATTTTCATTAACCAGCTGCGAGAAAAAATTGGTGTTATGTTTGGCAATCCTGAAACCACTACCGGAGGTAATGCTCTTAAGTTTTATTCATCGGTGCGTCTTGATATCAGAGGAAATGGCACGCCACTTAAAGAAGGTGATACTCAGATTGGAAAGCCAACTCGTGTTAGAGTAGTTAAAAACAAAGTTGCTCCACCATTCCGAAAAGCAGAATTTGATATTATGTATGGTGAAGGTATTTCAAGAACTGGAGAAATTATTGATATAGGTGCTGAGTTGGATATTATAAAGAAAAGCGGCTCCTGGTATAGTTACAAAGACACAAAACTCGGACAGGGAAGAGATGCAGCTAAACTTGCAGTTAAAGACAATCCAGAACTGGCAGAGGAACTTGAAAAGCTTATATATGAAGCCTTGAAAGACAAATGAAATATTTAACGAGATTACCTGTGGTGATCTCGTTTTTTTAACAATATATTTATTTAAACAATATATGTAGATACACATGTATAAGTACAGAGGTTTATCAGACGATGAAATTGATATTTTAATAAAAAATCAATGTAGTTGCGATAATTGGCAATTAATTTCTGTAAAAGAAGGCTTTAATCCTAAGTTTGTACTAAAAACTCATTTTTCGGGGAAGGTTGAACTGGGAATATTCGAAAAGGAGTTTAATCTTGCAGGTGGCTTAAAGAAGCATTCAGGTATAAAAAATGCAGTTATTCACAATTGTACTATAGGAGATAATGTAGTAATTGAAAATATTCAAAACTATATTGCAAATTATACTATTGGGAAAAACACTTTTATACAGAATGTAGATGTTATTCTTGTAGATGGTAAGACAACTTTTGGGAACGGAGTTGAAGTTAAAGTTTTGAACGAAACCGGAGGTCGTGAAGTACATATTAATGACAAACTCACTGCCCACTTTGCATATATTTATTCGCTGTATAGACATCGTCCAAAGCTTATTGAGCAAATGAAGAAAATAACCTTTTTCTATTGCGATAAACACTCCTCGATTAGAGGTACAATAGGGCAAAATTGTATGATACTAAACGTTGGTTATATAAAAAATGTACGTATAGGATCATTCTGCAAAATAACAGGTGCGATGAAGCTAAAAAACGGGAGTATTAACAGTAACGAGCATGCCCCTGTATATATTGGACGTAATGTTATAGCTGAAGATTTTATTGTTTCATCGGGATCGACTATTGATGGCGGTTCTTTTATCACGCGCTGTTTTGTTGGCCAAGCTTGCCGTATAGATCATGGCTACTCAGCTTCAGACTCTCTTTTTTTTAGTAACTGTCAGGGAGAGAACGGAGAGGCTTGCGCACTTTTTGCAGGACCATTTACTGTGACACATCATAAATCTACTTTGCTTATCGCCGGAATGTTTTCTTTTATGAACGCCGGCTCGGGTTCCAACCAGAGTAATCACATGTATAAACTGGGACCAATTCATCAGGGTATAATTGAAAGAGGTGCAAAAACTACCAGTAATTCTTTTATTCTATGGCCGGCAAAAGTAGGTGCTTTTTCATTAATATTAGGGCGGCATTCACAACATGCTGACACCTCAAATCTGCCCTTCTCATATCTTATTGAGAAAGACAATAGTACATACATCTCCCCTGGGGTGAATCTCAGGAGTGTTGGTACAATCAGAGATGCTAAAAAGTGGCCCGAAAGAGATATTAGAAAGGACCCAAACAGGTTGGATTGTATTAATTTCAATCTACTTAGTCCTTACACTATTCAAAAAGTTTTTGCAGGAATTGAGATACTTAAGAATCTACAATCTACTGCAGGAGAAACTTCAGAGATTTACACCTTTCAAAGCTGTATAATTCAAAACCATTCTCTTAAAAGAGGATTAAAATTATATGAAATTATAATTCATAAATTTCTGGGGAATTCTATTATAAAACGTTTGGAGAGTATTAAGTTTAAAACTAATGATGAGATAAGAGAAAGACTTGACCCGGGTACAAGACCTGGATTAGGTGAATGGGTTGACCTTTCGGGACTAATTGCTCCTAAGTCGGAAATTGACAGCTTAATTGCTAATATCGAATCGGGAAGAATTACAAAATTGAAAGAGATAAATTCTATTTTCCATAAATTGCATAATGAGTATTATGATAATGAATGGACTTGGGCATGGGATAAAATTCAATCTTTCTATAATATTAAAGCAAATAATATTACTGCTGATGATATTATAAATATTGTTGAGAAGTGGAAAGAAGCTGTCATAGGATTGGATGAATTGATATATCAGGATGCACAAAAAGAATTTTCATTATCTTTCAAAACAGGTTTTGGTGCCGATGGCAATATTAAAGACAGAGCAATGGATTTTGAGTATGTTAGGGGTGAATTCAATAATAATCCGTTTGTTCTTACTACTCTTAAACACATTAAAGAAAAGAAAGCATTAGGCAACGAACTGATTGAGAGAATCAGAATTGTAAAATAATTTTGTACATTTGAGTATTATAACAAAATTATGACAGATAAAACAATTGAACTAATTAAACAGTTTAAGCCTGAACCGGTGGATATTCCACTAAACAAATGTGAACTGGAAGAGGCAGTTGAAGCTATATACATTTCTATGTTTCCGGTATGTGATTGTGATGGATCAACAGATATAAGCCAAGAGTTGTACTGTGCTTCTGAAAAGCTGCATAAAAATATTTCTCGAAGAACTAATGAAAAAACTGCTGATGAAGTTTTGGAGGCATTTATAGAAAGCCTGCCATCAATAAGACAGAGGTTATATGAAGATGCTCATTGCTACCTTGCTTCAGACCCTGCAGCCAAATCACTTGAGGAGGTAATTCTTACATACCCAGGATTTTTTGCATTAAGTATTCATAGATTGGCTCACCGTCTGTATCAACTTGGCAAACCACTAATTGCACGTTATTTTTCTGAATATGCCCACTCTAAAGTGGGAATTGATATTCATCCCGCTGCTAAGATTGGTAATAATTTATTTATGGATCATGGAACCGGTATAGTTATTGGGGAAACTACCGAAATTGGAAATAACGTTAAGATATATCAAGGTGTGACCCTGGGCGCACTATATGTAGAGAAGAAACTTTCTAACGTTAAAAGGCATCCAACCGTTGAAGATAATGTAGTAATTTACGCAAACGCTACAATTCTGGGAGGCAATACTGTGATTGGTCACGACTCAATAATTGGTGGTGGGGCTTGGCTTACGCACAGTGTAATCCCATACTCGAAAGTGCATAACACTGTGGATGTTAAAATTCGTACAACAAATGACTTTAACGGTCCATTTGATTTCGTAATTTAATTCCCCTTCTCTTAAAATATTATTAAGTAATTATTTAAATAGACTCTAGTATTGCAACAGCAGTCTCTACAGAATCTACATTTCTTATTAAAAGTGAGCGTTTATTCGCTATTTCACGTAACTTACAACCACGAGGATTTGATTGAACATATTTTAATATACGATCAAATGCTGATGACATATAATATGGTGAATTTACATCTGAGATAAGATTAAGTGACATATTCCTATTTTTGAGAACTATCTTCTCAATACCAAGAGGTTTTGCTAATCTTCTAAGCCTTACAATACGAATAAGTTCTTTTCCTTGATGTGGAATTTTACCAAAACGATCTTCCATCCGTTTAGTGAAATCCAAGATTTCT
>DATGMV010000103.1:0-6225 GCA_035307185.1 Fermentimonas sp.
CGGTAATATCGTTTAACAGATCAAATTTTAAATTAATAAAGGATTGTATTAGAGAGGTTGAGTGATGATGTATTGTGGGATTAAATAGGTGTCTTGAAAGAAATGAGTGAAGTTCCTCGTTCATATTAAATAATACATGAAACTCACCATTTAATGATTTCTCACTAAGCACTACCCCTGCTTGGTTGTGAAAATTAAAATCAAAAATGTCTTTTATATTCTTGCTATCAAAGAACTTATCGGGGATAAGTGTATAGTATGGTGATACAACAATAACACTGCTTTTGTTAAATGAGTTACTGAAAAAACCAAGATCAAAAACTATCTTTTTGATGCTTTCAACATATGAGAGCTTATTTCCCAAGCTTGTTTCTTGGAAAAAAAATACAGGTGTATCGGTGTAGGTATAAATACAAAAAGAAAATCCATTCGGCGCTAACCGAATGGATAAATTATATTTTTCCGAATTTGCTAAATCGATATTTTCCGGTAGAAACATAATATTGGTTGATTCAACCTATTACTCCCAGTTTCCGGCATTGTTATTAGCAACCTCCAATGAACCTACTTGCATTCCAGGGTATTTATCACCCGGGCGGTCAAGTACTTCCTGTATTTTCTGCCCAAGTAACTTGGCATCAAGATCACTTAAATATGAAGTGTAAGGTGTTTTTGCTTCAAACACTTGAATTGGATACCCCGATGCGGTAATTAACGAATCTACACCCATTTCAAATCGAGTTCCTGCTGGTGCGAAAGGTACATATTGAAGTGAATCTACAGCAAAATTTGCACGATTAGGATAAAGAACTTCAACAGCTGGTTGAAAGATTGAGTCCCTAACAAGCTGCGGTGCATTCTTTTGTTCGTCCCAAAGACCTGCTTCTTTAATTGCTCTTTCGTTTCCTGAATTGATAATTTGCATAGCACTAACCTCTGTCAAGCCTGATTCTAATTGAGCCTCTGTCAAATCACCCGACCTAACAACTGTTACAATCTTTCCATCTCTGACAAACTGAATTAAGGTGTCGAAACTGGCTGTGTATGAGCCTGCTTGCGAGCGAAGTGCAACTTGTGCTGTGCGGATGTCAATTAAGCGTTGTATTACTGCTCTGTCACGTCTGGCAACTTCGGCATTAAAATCAATAGGTCCCTGTATACTTTTCCAGCTGACCCAAGCTAAAAGAACAATGGCTAACGCTAAAAGCGTTCTCATTACAACTTTCATGGACTTTTTTCTTTTATAATTTATACTGTTTAATTTTGATTTTCTGATTTTAGACTACAAATTTAGAAAAAGAATGATAATTATGCTACTTTTACCGGAAAAATTACCGATAATTATGATAAATCGCTTTTTTATTGAGAAAATCAGTGAAAATTTCCCCTTTGAATTTACTAACGACCAAAAATATGCTCTGAAGCTGATTTCAGAGTTTCTTTTTTCCGATTCCGGCGACCAAATATTTTTATTAACCGGATATGCAGGTACCGGTAAATCTTCTTTAATTGGTAGTCTTGTAAAAACAATGACTCATTTTAAACAGAAGAGTGTTTTGCTGGCTCCAACAGGTAGAGCGGCCAAAGTGTTTTCGGGTTATGCTGCAAGTCAGGCATATACAATCCACAAAAAGATTTACAGACAGCAGAGATTTGCAGAAGGCACCCCCAGTTTTTCATTGTCAGAAAATAAACATAAACACACTTTATTTATTGTTGATGAGGCATCAATGATAAACAATGAATCGCCCGACTCCTCAATATTTGGAACAGGAAGATTGTTGGATGATCTAATTGAATATGTATACTCGGCAGAGGGGTGTAGAATATTGCTTATTGGAGATGATGCACAGCTCCCTCCTGTTAAACAAGACTATAGTCCCGCACTAAACCGCGATATATTGCAGTCATACTCATTAGACGTTATAGAAGCTACTTTAACCGAGATTGTTCGGCAAGAAGAAGAGTCGGGAATCCTGTACAACGCCACATCACTCAGAAATGCATTAATGCTTAGTGATACAGAAGACTATCCAAAATTGAAAGTCGATAGTTTTGCAGATGTTAAAAGAATCACAGGGAATGATTTAATATCTGAAATATCAGACGCTTATAGTCGTGATGGTGAAGAAGAAACAATCGTTATCTCTCGTTCTAATAAAAGAGTTAATGCCTATAATAATGGTATAAGAAACACGGTATTGTATAGAGAAGAAGAGTTGTCTTCAGGCGACATACTTATGATAACTAAGAACAACTATTTTTGGGTAGAAGAGTATGAGGATCTCGATTTTCTCGCAAACGGAGAATTTGTTGTTGTGCAGCGTGTTAGAGGGATAGATGAATTGTACGGATTTAGATTTTGCAATGTGATTTTATATCACAGAGAGTATGATATTGAATTTGAAGCGAAAATCAATCTGGATGTACTCCACACAGAAGTTCCCGGATTAACTCGCGAACAAAATAATCAACTTTTCACAAATGTAATGGATGATTATGCAGATATAACTCAAAAGCGTTTGAAATATAAAAAGGTAAAAGCAGATCCTTACTTCAATGCACTTCAAACAAAATATGGATATGCTGTAACATGTCACAAAGCTCAAGGTGGAGAGTGGAAAAATGTATTTCTCGATATAGGTTATATTCAGAAATCATATATGGGTGAAAATTTCTACAGATGGCTATATACTTCCATCACCCGTTCTACTTAAAAGTTATATCTTGTAAATTTGCCTGATGAATTTGTGGAGCTTCCTAAAATATGATTACTTTTGTACGTTAAGATGTTGATATTTCAACACATTATGTTTTTTTGTTGAACCAAAGGAAAATTAAATGTCTGATAATAGAAAAATATATATCGATCAACTTTTGCGAGATTTAAAAGAATTAGAAGAAAATCTAAATGAAGTAAAAGACAGCGATTCAATGCCCTTTGCATTCTTCAGAGAGTCATTTAGTAAAACGCAAGAAATCTCGCTCTTGCTTCATAAACTTGAGTTTATTCAAGTTGAAGAGATGAAAAATCAAATGGAAAAACTGGTTTTTTTTCTATCTGAAACTGAGAAAAAAGTTAAAGACCGGGAAATTGAAATTGAGAGAGTACGCCGGAAAGAAATAGAACTCGATAAGGAATTTCAAGAGGCTCGTAAATACGAGGAAATAAAGGAAGAATCACAGTTGCAAGAGATCGAAAAAGAAATTCCAAGTACAATTGAGGTGAAAGAGGAAAAAGAGGTCGTTAAAACTTATACTGAAGGGTTTACACTTCCGGAATATAAAAACCCATACTCCAATAACTCCGTTCCCAAGGCTGCTTCGGTCCCTCCAACTCCCCCACCTTCAATAATCGATTTTAAAAAGGTAGTAAGCATTAACGACCGGTTTTTATTCCAAAGAGAGTTATTTAATAATAATAGTCAGTTAATGAATAATACAATCGATAAATTAAATAGTGTAAAATCATACGAAGAGGCAGTAAAGCATATACGAGAAAACTTTACATGGGATTTTGAGTCCCCAACGGTCAACGATTTTCTAACAATAATAAGTAATAGATTTAAGTAGTTTAAAGATGGGAAAACTATACGTTGTACCCACTCCAATAGGTAACTTGGAAGATATTACATTGAGAGCGATCAATGTACTCAAGGAAGTTAATTTGATTCTGGCAGAAGATACCCGAACGAGTGGCTTTCTACTAAAACACTATGGTATAGATACTCACATGCAGTCGCATCATAAATTCAACGAGCATAAAACAGCCGAGCATATAGTTGCACGTATACAAGCAGGCGAAAATATTGCACTTATTTCAGATGCAGGAACACCTGCAATATCAGATCCGGGATTCTTACTTGTTAGAGCATGTGTGCAAAACGGAGTTGATGTTGAGTGTTTGCCGGGAGCAACTGCCTTTGTTCCAGCTTTAGTGGAGTCGGGTTTACCAAACGATCGCTTTAGTTTTGAGGGTTTTCTTCCACATAAGAAAGGAAGACAAACACGATTAAAGAGACTTGCTGAGGAAGATAAAACAATGGTTTTCTACGAGTCTCCCTACAGAGTTGTTAAAACCCTAACTCAACTTTCAGAATATTTAGGAAATGAGAGATTAGCTTCAGTTTCTCGAGAGATATCAAAACTTTATGCTGAAACAGTAAGAGGAACACTTATCGAACTTGTTTCACATTTTACATCAAACGAACCAAGGGGTGAGTTTGTTATAGTTGTAGCAGGAAAAGATTAATTGATTGTTTGAAAGTGAAATATATAGGAAAGATAAAGAGAGAATAACAAAATAAATATTGTATTTATGAAAAATGTATGGTTTTTATTTCTTGTGATGGGACTGGTGGTCTCATGTACAAACGTAAAGGAAACAAAAGAGTACAAAGAGTTGCAAGCGCAACGCGATTCTCTTTTAATGCAATCAGTAAATAGTGATGGTGAAGTTGCTGAAATGATGGCAGTTATTAGTGAGGTAGAAGCGAATTTCGAGAAGATAAGAGAAGCAGAGAAGTATATATCAACTCAATCTACTCAGGAAGGTGAAATGACTCAAGACACTAAACAGCGTGTGAGCGATAATTTTAAAATGATAAATGAGGTTCTGCAACGAAATAAGGAACAGCTTGCCGAGCTAAACAGAAAGTACAGTGGAAGCAATAAAGAGATTGCCTCTTTGAAGAACACTATAAACAGGCTCAACAACGAGATGCAAGAGAGTACTAACAGACTTGCAGCCCTTCAAACAGAGCTTGCAGTCAAGGATGAGCAAATTGCACAGCTTTCGCAAGATATTACATCCCTTGCAGTTGAAGCAGAACAACAATCGGCTACAATAAGAGAACAAGAAAGAACAATTAATACTGCCTATTATGTTTTCGGTACTGTAAACGAGTTAAAAGATCAGAAAATTCTTTCAGGAGGATTTTTAAGATCAACACGAGTATTGCAGGATACATTCAACAAGGACTATTTTCTGCAGATTGATATTAGAGAAGTTACAGAAATTCCTTTGTACGCCTCAAATGGTAAATTGTGGTCAAATCATCCCGAAGGTACATATGAATTCATAAAAGGTGAAGATGGAAACCTCACTTTTAGAATAACAGACACACAACGATTCTGGAGTTTAACTAAGTACCTTATTATTGAGGTTAGTTAAAACTCTTTTACTAAGAGCGCAATAGGGGCATAGTCATACATCTGGGGCCACCTCCTCCGCGGGGTAGCTCCGACCCTTCTATTATTACAACACATTTGCCGGATTTATTTAGGTCGTACTTCTCATTTATAACATCACTTGCAGGAACTATTTCATAGCCTTTTTTATTAAGTTCTTCAAGTGTGTGTATATTGCGTGCATAAGAGATAACCTTGCCCGGCGCTAAAGCTAAAAAATTAGCACCACTATGCCATTGTTCTCTCTCTTGATCCCACTCGTCTGCATTACCTCCACAAACTACAAAATCTAATTCAAGTCCCAATTTACGAGTAACGCTTAAAATATTCCTTTCAGATGATATCTTCACCACTTTTCCATTGTCTATCTGCATGTGAACTGTCTGATAAGGAGAACTCTCAACAATAAGGGGTCTGTATACCATTGCTGTATTTGTGTCGAGCATGGTAAAAACCATATCAAGGTGAATGAATGATTCAGGTGATGAGGGTAACTGTTGAACTATAACATGCTTGTAACCCGAGCCATTTTTACAAAACTCCTTCACAAGCATATCAATTCCTTCAGCACTTGTTCTCACTCCGTTACCTATCAAAAGTATATCTTCTCTTATTACAAGTACATCGCCTCCTTCAATCATAACTTTAGGATTGTTAACCGATAATTCGTAGCTGTTAATTACCTCTGTGTTAAAAATTAAATTACTACGAAAAATTGCATCCATAATTAAAGATTCTCTTACTCTGACACTGTTAGCCATTTTGCATATCAGGGCAGTGTTACCAATTATAACAGAAGGATCTCTTGTAAAATAAAAATTATACAGAGGTTGAAGCGCATAATACTCTTCGCGCAAAAAATCGGTTAGTGTATTTATTTTTATTGGTAAGCCCTCAATTAATATTTTAGACAATTTTGATGCACTCAGATCCATAAGATAGTCGAAATATTCAGGCACATGTTCTATATTACAGATATTTCTGATCAAGTCCTCTTTAAGATTTTCCTTTCCTAATACCTGAGTCAATAGGTCT
>DATGMV010000104.1:0-2430 GCA_035307185.1 Fermentimonas sp.
TTTGCTCAACAGCAAAAAGAGGAACTATCTCCTTTAAATAAATTGGAGCAACAGACTCAAGCTCTTGAATATGCAGTATCCAATTTACAGAAACTCAAAGTTTCAGGATATATCCAAACCCAATATCAATGGGGTGAAGAAGCTGCTTCCTTAAAAGTTGGATCTAGAAATGAAAATCCTCAAGAGCCATTTAACCGCATGGGTATTCGTCGTGGTCGTGTTAAGCTTACTTATGATGAAGGTATTACGTCGAGCGTATTTCAAATTGACATGACAGAAAAAGGAATTGGATTCAAAGATGTTTATCTACAAATAAAAGATCCTTGGGTGGAGACAATTAGCTTAAAAGCGGGAATCTTCGATCGTCCATTTGGATACGAAATCAGCTATTCATCTTCCCGCCGCGAGTCCCCCGAACGTTCAACTGTATATCAAACCCTGTTTCCCGATGAGCGTGACATGGGTGCTTCATTCACATTACAACCATCAAAAATATCACCTTGGCATTTCCTGAAACTAGAGGCAGGGCTGTTTGCAGGGAATGGTATTAAGCAAGAGACGGATAGCAAGAAAGACTTTATCGGACACTTGTCGGCAAGCGACAACTTTAGAAGTAAGGGTAAGTGGGGCATTGGCATCTCTTACTATAATGGTCGTGTTTATCAGGGAACTGAAAATATCTATTCCATGAAAGGCAATGCCCTTGTTCTTAGCTCTGATGCCTCTAACATAGGCAAATTTTCAAAACGTGAATATTTTGGAGCCGATGCACAATTATGTTTGAAGAGTGTTGTAGGAATGACTCAACTGCGTGGTGAATATTTACTCGGAACGCAGCCCAGTTTTAAAGATGGCAGCAAAAGTCCAAACTCCTCCACACTGCTATCCACAGATACCTATATCCGTGATTTTAGTGGTGGTTATTTTATGTTGATTCAAGACTTAGGAAGAGTTCCTTTATCGGCAGTCGCTAAATATGATTGGTATAATCCCAACACAAAAGTATCGGACAAAGAAATTGGACAGAACGGCACAGACAAAGGAGATATCGCCTACCACACATTGGGTCTTGGGTTTTTATGGCAGGCAAACAACAATATCCGCATACAAGCCTATTATGACATTGTGAAAAATGAAACAACCGAAAATTTAGCAGACTTCAGTAGCGATAGAAATGACGATCTATTCACACTACGCTTACAATACAAATTCTAATCTTAACAAATATGTAACAGTACTGTAAAGAATAGGTAATATCCGCACAGTAGATTTGTCATATCAATAACGACTAATATGAATCATAAAAATAGTAATATGAAAAAAGTAATTTTATCTGTAGTTTTAATTGTGTTTGGTTTAAGCACCATTTATGCCCAACGTATTAAAGGTTCGGATACAACTCTTCCTCTTTCGCAAAAAGCAGCCGAAAATTATATGAAAGCCAATCCTTCTGCATCAATAACTGTAACTGGTGGTGGTAGTGGTGTAGGATTCTCATCCTTGGTTGAAGGAACAACAGATATCGCGCAAGCTTCTCGAAAAATAAAGTTTGTCGAGATACAGAAGTTGAAAGAGGAAGGTAAAATCGTAAAGGAAGTCATTGTTGCATATGATGCACTTGCAATAGTAGTAAATCCATCTAATAATGTTACAAATCTAACTCGTATTCAACTCGAAGGTATATTTACAGGCAAAATTACTAACTGGAAAGAAGTTGGTGGTAAGGATCAAAAAATAGTTCCATATGCTCGTGAAACATCTTCAGGCACTTATGAGTTTTTCAAGGTGAGTGTTCTGAAAAATAAAAATTATATGAATGGAATTATGAGTATGCCAGCAACCGGCTCTATAATTCAGTCGGTTAGTCAAACACCTGGGGCAATAGGCTATGTAGGGCTTGCATACATAAACAGCAGTGTTAAAGCGATCCATGTGTCATATGATGATGGAGAAACATACGAAGCTCCATCTGTGAGGAATGCTAAGCAAGGGACTTATCCTATTGTGCGCCCACTCTATTTTTATTACGTAGAAGAATCAGAGATAAAAGTGAAGCCATTTATTGATTATCTACTATCACCTGTAGGTCAACAAATAGTATCGGAGGTTGGATTTATAACAGTTAAGTAAGTAGATGAAGAAGTTCAAGAAAATTACTGAACGGGTTGTTGAAAGTATCTTCACTATTAGCGGTTCTCTTACGAGTATCGCTATACTGTTGATAGTAGTCTTTCTCTTCAAAGAGGGAGTTGCCCTTTTCAACTCTCCATCTGTGGAAAAAGGGTATGTACTATGTGTCAACTCCGAAAATAGTATTGATAAACTCTCTGTCATCCAAATAAAGGAAATATTTGATTCGGAGGTCGTTGATTGGAAAGATGTTGGTGGCAAAGAGGGAGAAATTACTATTTTTCGCTTCGATGAAATTTT
>DATGMV010000105.1:0-3204 GCA_035307185.1 Fermentimonas sp.
CGTCATTATCATTAATGTATCCAAGTTCTTGGGCGTTGATTGAAGTAAATCCGATGCAAATCAGCAATATTGTCAATACTATATTTCTCATTCTTTTCAATTTTGTGTCAGGTTGCATTTTTTCTCAAATGGGCTATAACGTTACGCATATGCCTAGTGGCGGATTGCGGGCGATTCAACTGTCAAACCGTGGTGAAGTGTGAGCGGGCGAAAAGCCTTGCAAAGTGCAGTAAAACCGCCATTAGGTATATGCGATGTTATGCGCCGTTATTTTATAAGTTTTTTCCAAAGAATTGTAATGTCAATCTGAAATAGACTCCTCTGTTATAGAATTCTACATCTGAATTATTACTTAAGTTATTAAGTCCAATTTTATATCCAGTAAATAATTCGATATCACCCAATGGTATCGTGATTCCTGGCATAATACCATAATCCCATTGTTTTAACTGGTCATTTGATGAACCAAATTTTATACGTTCATCTGTATATTTATTCTTTGCTGTTAAGCCCAATGCTGCATAGGGGGATAGACTAAACTTAATTGGCATTGTCGCAATTTTCTGTAAATAAGAGACACAAATTGGTACTTCCAAATAGTTTATTCGTAGGTTTTCGTTGCTTTGGATATGTTTACCACCTTCAGATGAAAAAATCAAGCCACTTTGATATGAGAATGGATTGTTGTCATTTTGATAATAAAGCAATATTCCAAAATCATAGCCTATTTTATTCCTACTAAATGGACTTGTGTTATTTAAGTTAGTGATGTTTATTAGTCCTATATTGAAAAGGATTCTCCAATCTGTTTTCTTTAGGCTATCGTTAAAATTTTTAAGTGTCCGCTCCCTTACTTTTTTATTGCTAAAATCATAATTTGTTGCTTTAATTGATTGCAAGTTTTTAGAGCTATCAATTGGAGACGTATATTTTTTCAGAAAGTCCAAACATTCTTCTTTTGCAGGCCAACATCCATCATGTTTAGCAATTACTTTTTCATCATGTGTTATTACAGCAAATTTGGGAATACCGTTCCCTGGGCAACATAAGCTTTTTAACTTTTGACCAGACTTCGTTTCAATGTCACAATATACCAGTATGTAATTGTTTAAAAGAAATTCGCGTATTTCAATTTCTTCTGTGAAAAAATGCTTGCATCTTCGGCAGGGAGCACACCAGTCTGCTGTAAAAAAAAGCAGGATGGGTTTTTCTGTTTGTTTAGAACTATCAAGAGCTTGCTGATAAGAAAATTGGCTTAAACCATCATGAACACTAACTTCATTTAATTCAGGTGATTGGTTAACTTTCTCTTGTCCATATGAATAAACAAATAATGAGAATGAAATAATTGAAAATAAGGATTTAAGCATCTATCTGATATTTTTGTTTTGTGATAATGGCGCATAACACCTAAATAGGGGCAATTGCGTTTATGAGTATTATATGATTCAAAAAATTGTGTTGTAAGTACTTGATTTAACGATGATATAGACAAATTGTCTATATTTAGTTAGTCAACCTTGATGTTGCTATATGTCTAACAATTGTAGGAAAAATGATTGACATTGTCAACGTTATTTAACAATCCGTAAGCCAAGATCATTGCTTTCTTGCCTCATCGGTTGCTTATTGTTATTTCTTCCTGGTAAGCATTCTTTTAGGTTTACCAGAATCAGTTTGATTATTGTCAGGTGCTGGGTTTAGGTTTAGTAGATGAGTGGGCAGAATTATCAGAATAAGACCCTATCTTTGTCCTTTCAAATTTCCGGTTTTGATGAAAAAGTATCTTGAGAAATATCTTCTCCCGATAGCCATGGTGATCGGGATTAGCTTTCACAAACACCTGGCACTGTTGTCCCCAGTTATTCCATGGTTGCTGGCTGTTATGCTGTTTATCACATATAGCCGTGTTAGCTGGAGCGACATTAAAATCACAAAGTTTCAATACATCCTCCTTTCAATCCAATACATCGGCAGTGCCTTGCTCTATCTGGCTTTAAGGCCGATAAATGAAGTGCTGGCGCAAGCTGCTATGATCTGCGTGCTGACAGCAACGGCAACTTCGGCTCCTGTAGTCGCCGGTATCCTGGGTGGTAGTATTGCTGCTACTGCAGCATATTCAATTATAAGCAACCTCTCGGTTGCTTTTGTCGGTCCCTTGTTTCTTAGTGCAATTGGAGGGGGAGAGGAGACCCTGCCATTCTTCACAGCATTTTGGATGATTTTGCGAAGAGTGATGCCGGTACTCGTACTTCCTTTTGTGGGGGCAATTCTTTTGCAAAAGATTTCGCCAGCTGCCCACCGCAAAGTTCAGAATGCCCAGATTCTTACTTTCTATCTGTGGGCAGCGTCCCTCACTGTCGTAGTCGGTAATGTGACCCAGTTTGTCGTATTACACGATGATGGCAATTATACGCTAGAGATCTATATAGCCATTGCTGCTATGGTAATTTGTCTCTTGCAGTTTAGCGGAGGTCGTGCCATCGGCAAGCGATTCGGCCGTACAGTTGCCGGAGGTCAGGGCCTCGGACAGAAGAACACTATCCTAGCCATCTGGCTTACTCAGACTTACCTGAATCCGCTTGCCACACTGGGACCGGGTATGTATGTGATATGGCAAAACATTGTCAACTCATGGCAGATATGGAACAAGGAGCGAAATGCTGAGGTGAACAGGGAAAAAGACGCCTGACTGCTGCGTTTCTCGTCTAGCTTTCATATCTTGACCCAAAATTATGATTATGGAGGCCAATGGATACATAGCGATATTTAAGTCGCTCCGCAAAGGAGTTGCTAATTCTTTGTTTGTAAGGGCTTATGCCAAATATTCAATTATGGAGTCTCACCCCAGAGGGCGAGACTATAACTTCAGGTTATGCACTTTGCTACTTGCCATTTTCATTTCCATTACCTGTTTTTCTCAGGAAATCACCAAGGAGACCTTCCTTTATGCCGAGAAAGACGGACAGGAGCTGAAGTTGGATATCTACAGGGACAAGACTGCCAGTGAAGGCATGCAGCCATGTCTGATATTTGTCTTTGGAGGCGGGTTCAAGACCGGCTCGCGCGACTACGAAGTCTACATTAAGTATTTCAATCATTTTGCATCTAGAGGTTTTGTTGTAGTATCTATAGATTACAGGCTAGGCATGAAAGATACAGGGGCCCCCGGGATATTTGATACCAAGCCTCTGCAGAATGCGA
>DATGMV010000106.1:0-6235 GCA_035307185.1 Fermentimonas sp.
TTGGAAATATAGACAGTACAGTATGTGCCGAGAAACCTAAGCTCAATCCACATATCGATGCCATGCGTCAAAGACTTTCAGAAGTTATGGGAATTGACACTGAAGAAATTTCTATTAAGGCAACTACCTCAGAGAGAATGGGATTCGTAGGACGAGAAGAGGGAATTACAGCCTACGCCGTAGTATTGATCCAAAAAAAATAATATCCTTATTTTTTATTCTCTTAAAATCGATTTAAATACAGATATACTTAAAAAGTAGTCTGTTAGTATTAATTTATAAATAGATGTTCAAATGAGGCTTTTCAGATTGTTGGAAAGGAAGTTGCAATCTAAGGGTCATGGTGTTCACTCACCGTTTGCTTTTGAAGTGATAACTAATGTCTTGAATTCTCCATACAGCTACTATGTTTTTACTGAAATCCCTGAACAATCCTATTTCAACAGATTATCATTTCGTCTTGTAAATTATTTTAAAGCTGAGAGTATATTAGAGATTAATCCAGGCAATGAGTTAAATTCTCGCTTTATTTATGCAGCCTCCTCTAAGATAAAATGCGAATCAGTTAAATTAGACTTTCATAGAAATGAGAGCAAACTGTTAGAGTTGTTGGGAGATTCAAATGAATCTATATTGGGGTATGAAATATTAGAGAAGTTTAATGAAAGGAAGTTTGATGCAATATTCATTAATCTACAGGAATGTAGTAATGAGTGGTTTGTCAAAAGTGAAACATGCAAAAAATCACTTTTAGAATCATTGATTAAGCTAAGTCATGAAAACAGTTTTTGGGTAATAAACCCAATCAATACTAAACAAACAAAACAATTTTGGCGGGCTATCGTTAATGATAAAAGAATTTCTGTGACATTTGATATAAAAGATACAGGGGTTGTTTTTTTGCGATTTATGTATTACAAACAGCACTATTACATTTAAGATTTTTATTTTATGAAAAAAAGTATTATATATACCAAAACGGGCGACAAAGGTACAACCGGTTTGGTTGGAGGGATGCGTGTTCCTAAAACCCACGTGAGACTTGATGCTTATGGTACAGTAGATGAGTTAAACAGTTTTATTGGCTGGCTAAATTGTGTAATTGAAGAAGAGGAGACAAAGCAGTTTCTTCGTTTCTTGCAGCATAAGCTTTTTACAGTTGGGTCATATTTGGCAACGGAGACAGAAATAAAACAACCAAAAGAGGCAAGTATAATCACTACTAATGATATAGAACGTATCGAGAAACAAATTGATATCATTGATAGTAAGCTACCTCGTTTAAATAGATTTGTGCTTCCGGGTGGCAATGAAGCTGCTTCAAGAGCACATATTTGTCGAACTGTTACACGAAGAGCAGAGAGAAATGTATATATTGTAGCAGAAGATTATCCTGTTTCAGAAGAAGTGCTAGTATTCTTAAATAGGCTTTCCGACTACTTTTTTGTGCTTTCCAGACATGAAAGCAATAAAACGTCAGAAGAAATCTTCTGGGAACAGGGTGATATATAAAAACTTTTTATACATTTGCGGAAAAATAGAAATAATAATTTAAAGAAAATATCAATGTATTGGACACTTGAATTAGCATCTAAATTGGAAGATGCTCCATGGCCTGCAACTAAAGATGAGCTAATTGATTTTGCTCAACGTTCTGGAGCACCACTTGAAGTAATAGAAAATCTTCAAGAAATAGAAGAGGAGGGTGAAGTTTTCGAATCTATTGAAGATATATGGCCCGACTATCCCAGTAAAGAGGATTTCTTCTTCAACGAGGATGAGTATTAGATTAATATCAAACCCTTATTAATAGACAGGCTACAAAATAAAAAGGAGACTAAGTATATATTACACTTAGCCTCCTACTTTTTTATTGTTTAATCTGAGTATATATTATACCAGTTTATCAATCTTATCTGTAAACATTTTCTTTGGACCTGCTCCAACAACTTTATCTACTACTTCACCATTTTTGATAAATAATACAGTAGGTATATTTCGTATTCCGTATTTAGAAGTGGTCTCATCGTTATTATCAACATCAAGTTTACCCACAACTACCTTATCTTTATACTCTTCGCCAATCTCATCAATAATTGGTCCAACCATTTTACAAGGTCCACACCATTCTGTTCAAAAATCAATAACAACAAGTTTGTCTGATTGCAACACTTCTTCTACTGTTGCGTCTGTAATTTGTAATGCCATATTATTCCTTTTTATTTTTAGTTAATTTATTTTGAAGTCGATTTGTAAATTGTCTTTAATATAATCGATGAATTTCTTATTTACCTGAATCTTAGAGGGTCGGGAAAATAGTTTTAAATTCATATGAGCCTCATTGCCGATAATGTGAAAATATAACAATGAATTTCCTTTATTGTTTTTTGTTAGTTCAGATAATTCTGCTACAGTTGAGTTATTTAGCTCATTAATAGGTACTTGTAGTGTTATCTTAGAAACCAATTTATCTTTTACGTCTGAAAGCAAATTAATAGTTGAAATTTTTAATTCAAACTCATCTTCACGATATCTTCTGGGTTGCACCCTTCCCTCAATGTAGATTGATAATCCGGCACGTGCATATCTGCCAAAGTTGATACTATCATCACCAAAAAGTGCAATCTCATAACTTCCCATATAATCTTCAATTCTAAAGATAGTATATGGAGAACCATTTTTTGTTTGACCTTCACGTACCGACGTTACCATCCCTCCAAAAGTGATATCTCTTCCATTTAAGCTGTCAAGATTTTGGAGTTTTAATGTATCAACACTACAAATATATCTTAGAATGAATTCATAATCATCTAATGGGTGTGCCGATAAATAAATTCCTATCAAATCTCGTTCTTTATTCAGTCGCTCCAAATCCGACCAGCGAGCTGCCTGAGGTATCTCCGGTTGAGATATAAGGAACGAAGTGTCGTCACCAAACAGAGAGTTCATAGACTCATTTTTATCCTGTTGAAATTTACTTCCGTAGCGTAAAAGAGTATCAATAAACTCTTCTTCCTTATTGTTCTTTGCAAAAAACTGTTCTCTACTTATATCCTTTAGGGAGTCAAATGCTCCTGCTAAAGCAAGTGCTTCAACAATTTTTCTACTACACGATGAGAGATTTGCACGTTCTATAAAATCAAAAATATCTTTATAATGACCATTTTTCAATCGCTCATTTATAATATCATTAGCAGCTCCTTGTCCAACACTCTTAATTGCACCTAAACCAAAACGGATATCACCTT
This sequence comes from Fermentimonas sp., assembly GCA_035307185.1. GTDB lineage: Bacteria > Bacteroidota > Bacteroidia > Bacteroidales > Dysgonomonadaceae > Proteiniphilum. Next base: position 3,249 of record DATGMV010000106.1, read on the forward strand.
CATTGTTTACTGAGAATTTTAAGAGCGATTCGTTTACATCCGGAGTCAACACATTTATTCCCATCGCCTTGCACTCATCCATAAACTTAGTTATCTCAGTTATATTATTGAGGTTGTTAGAAAGAACCGCAGCCATATATTCTGAAGGATAGTTGGCCTTTAACCAAGCTGTTTGATATGCAACCCATGAATAGCAGGTTGCATGCGATTTATTAAAAGCATAGGATGCGAACTTCTCCCAGTCGGTCCAAATCTTGTTTAAAATCTTTTCATTGTAACCATTCTTTTTTCCTCCACTCAAGAATTTCTCTTTGAGTGCCATCATCTTATCAATCTGCTTCTTACCCATGGCCTTACGAAGCTCGTCAGACTGGCCACGAGTGAAATCGGCAAGCAAACGTGATAGAAGCATCACCTGTTCCTGATAGACTGTAATTCCGTACGTCTCACTCAGGTACTTCTCCATTATTGGGAGGTCGTACTCAACAGTACCGCCATGCTTACGTCTAATAAACTCAGGAATATACTCCATAGGACCGGGGCGATATAGAGCATTCATTGCTATAAGATCTTCAAACTTGCTGGGCTGAAGTTCCTTAAGGTATTTCTGCATTCCGGCAGACTCAAATTGGAAAGTACCTGTAGTTTGTCCGTTGCAATAGAGCTGATATGTTGTTTCATCTTCCATATCAATCTCATCAATATTAATCTTTATGCCCCTGTTTATTTCAATATTAAGTATTGCGTCTTTAATTATAGAGAGCGTTTTTAGTCCAAGAAAGTCCATCTTGATCAAACCTGTCTCTTCAATAACAGACCCTTCAAACTGAGTTACAAGTAACTTCTCCTTAGTCTCTTTGTCTTCAGCTGTACTTATTGGCACAACATCAGAAATGTCGCTTTGCCCAATAATTACACCACATGCATGCACACCTGTACTCCTCACATTACCTTCGAGCATCTGAGCATATTTGAGTGTATCTTTAACTAACGGGTCGTAACTATTTGCAGCCTCCTTAAGCTCTGGAACAAAATCTATAGCGTTACCCAAATTGAGTTTTTTGTTAGGAATTCTATCGGGAACAAGCTTTGCAAGTCTATTAGACTCAGCAAGGGGTAATTTGTGAACACGTGCTACATCCTTTATTGACATCTTTGTAGCCATTGTTCCATAAGTAATGATATGAGCCACCTTTTCGCTTCCATACTTTTCGGTCACCCATCTCAATACCTTACCTCGACCCTCATCATCAAAGTCGATATCAATATCAGGCATTGAAATACGGTCGGGATTCAAAAAACGCTCAAACAGCAGATTATATTTAAGAGGATCTATATCGGTAATCCGAAGGCAATATGCAACCGCCGAGCCGGCAGCCGACCCACGTCCGGGACCAACTGCCACATCCATTTCACGAGCTGCATTAATGAAATCTTGAACAATTAGGAAATAACCGGGAAACCCCATGTTTTTGATGGTGTCAAGTTCAAACTTTAGTCGATCTACTATCTCGTCAGTAAGATCTTCTCCATATCGCTTTTTTGCCCCAATCTTTGTTAAATGTGCCAGAAAATCGGCTTCTAACTTAACTCTAATAACCTTATCGTAATCACCAAGACGATGGAAAGTGTCCTCGCCAAACTCTTTAATCAACTCCTTTTCACTATATTTCTGTCTATACTGCTCTTCAGTACCAAACTCAGGATCTATAGGGTAGAAGGGCATAAGGGGTGGATTATCAATTGTATAAAGCTCCACTTTTTCTGCAACCTCAAGTGTGTTTGAAAGAGCTTCAGGAATATCAGCAAAAACTTGATTCATCTCAGCAGTAGTTTTCAACCACTCCTGCTTAGAATACCTCATCCTGTTGGGATCATCAAAATCTTTACCAGTACTTAAACATATAAGTCGGTCGTGAGCATCTGCGTCCTCTTCGTTTACAAAGTGAACATCATTTGTTGCAATTACCTTAACATCGTACTTCTTTGCAATACGTATAAGTTCTTTATTTACTCTCTCCTGTATTGGATAAGTAGTTTGGTCGGCATCCGGTCGGTCTGTTTTATGTCTTTGAATCTCAATATAGTAATCATCGCCAAAGACATCTTTGTACCACTGTACAGCTTCTTCAGCCTCATTAATTTGTCCGCTATCTATCTTACGAGAAATCTCCCCTCCTAAACATGCAGAAGAAACAATAAGTCCCTCACGATACTTCTCAAGCAACTCTTTGTCGATACGGGGGCGATAATAAAATCCCTCAGTCCAGCTTTTTGAAACGATCTTAATAAGATTTTTATATCCGGTAAGATTTTTTGCAAGCACAACCAAATGCCACCCACTTCCATCTACCTTATCATTCATCTGAAATCTATCACGACGTGCAAGGTAGCATTCACAGCCTACAATAGGTTTAAAAAGTTTGCTCTGAGCTTCGTGAAGTTTTTCGTGAAGTCTTTTTAATTGTTCACTTGAAGACTCTGAATTACTAGAATCATTTCTCTTTAAAATTGCTGCAACCTCACCTTTAACTTTCTTTATCTCTGCATTAACGGGTGCATTTTTTCTTGATGCATAATTAAGGAACTCTTTGATACCATACATGGCACCATGGTCGGTAAGCGCAATAGCTCTCATTCCGTCGCCGGAAGCTTTATCTATTAATCGCTGTATGCTTGCCTGCCCGTCGAGCAGTGAATATTGTGAGTGAACGTGTAGATGTACAAATGGTTGCATGCTTATTTGAATATATTTTCTGTCTGGTCTCTTTGGCAAATATACTCAAAATAATTGCAAGGCTTATTGCGATATTGTCATAAGTTATTAACCGATGAAGCTATCTATAAGAAAATCAGCAATGAATAGTGGGAGGGCTTTTTTGTTAGAAAGTTTTGGATCATCGGATATAATATACAAAACCAAAACGAATGCCATTTTCTAAAGCCCTACGGTGATATCCTTCTTTTTGGAAAGGAATCAAACTGTG
>DATGMV010000107.1:0-2045 GCA_035307185.1 Fermentimonas sp.
TGCCATAATAATCTTAAGCTAATGTATTTGTTGTATTAATTCCTATATTTGTAAAAGTATTCAGAATTAATTTTATAGAAACAAATTTTCAAATGGACGAAGATCCTAAGCGATACAATTTTAATATTAACACTATCTTTGCCGGATAAGAAAATGTTTTCCTTCGGTCAAAGATATAAGAGGGAAAACAACTATGTTAAAAGATTACTCAGTTTTTCATACGCTCATTAAGAATGAAAAATGGAACTTACTCAAAGAGGAGCTAACTAAGCTTGATGTTCCGGCAATAATAGCTCTTATTGAGCGGAGCAATGAATTAGAATCAACCATATTATTTCGCTTTCTTCCCAGAGAAAAAGCAAAGTACGTGCTCCAGAATCTCGATCCCGGAAGGCAAAAAAAGATCATTGATGGGCTTGCTCAACATGCAACTCTTCTTACTAATCTTATGAATGATATGGAGCCCGACGATCGCACAGCTTTATTTGAAGAGCTTCCTGGTAAGGTCGCTCAAGAGTTAATGCAGTTGTTGAGTCAGGAAAATCGCCAACAAACCACTCAACTCCTCGGTTATCCTGAATACAGTATCGGTCGTTTGATGACTCCAAGGTATGTTGCTGTGAAATCTCATTTTACTGTCAAAGAAACCTTGCAGCATATACGTCGCTTTGGTAAAGATGCAGAAACCTTAGGGGTTGTATATGTTGTAGACCAAAACTGGAGATTAACCAATGATCTTCGAATAAGAGATATTCTTCTTGCAGATCCAGAAGATAAAATTGAGGAATTGACTAAACACAAATTAGTTGTTTTAAGTGCATTTGACGATCAAGAGAATGCTATTCATGTCTTTCAAGACTATGATCGTGTTGCTTTGCCTGTAGTAGATAGTGCAAACACATTACTTGGCATAGTAACGGTGGATGATATTTTAGATGTGGCAGAGGAAGAGCAAACTGAAGATTTTCAGAAATTTGTGGGTGTCAAAGATGCAATTATCAATCCTGTTCAAGCATCAATCTCATTTATTTATAAAAAACGTATTGGCTGGCTATTGGCATTAGTGTTGATGAATGTGTTTTCAGGTTATGCTATGTCGCGCTTCGAAAACGTGATTGAAACAATGGTTTCTTTAGTCTTCTTTTTGCCTCTTCTTATTGATAGTGGCGGAAATGCCGGGGCGCAATCAGCAACGCTAATGATTCGATCTCTTGGTAAGGGAGATGTGCGAGGAAGAGATTGGGTGTATTTATTGAGTAAAGAGCTTGCAGTAGCCTTGCTAATGGGTATGACTATGGCTGTAGCCGTTTCTGTTGTAGCTTCATGGCGTGCGCCAGACATTATTCCTGTTGTATCAGTAACAATGATACTTATTGTAATTGTAGGTAGTGTTGTTGGAATGCTTTTGCCTTTTATATTTACCCGGCTCAAGCTTGATCCCGCAACTGCAAGCGCGCCGCTGATTACTACAATATGTGACATATCGGGTGTGCTAATTTATTTTACAATGGCTAAAGTTTATTTTGGATTGTAGAAATGCTATTTTGCTTCACTTCTTTTATTCAGAAAAATGGAACAACAACTCATTTCAATATCTAATAGAATAGATTAAAAAAAACACCTACCGAAATTAACCGATAAGTGTTTGATAATAAAGTGTGACCCCGCCAGGGTTCAAACCTGGAACCTTCTGATCCGTAGTCAGATACTCTATTCAGTTGAGCTACGGGGCCTTTTTGTGGGTGCAAAGATACACTATTTTCATAAATACACAAACACATAAGTGAGAATTTTCATCTTTAATTGTTGAGAAATCCTTTCCATGGGTATGTTATCTTTTTATTTTTTTTGAAGTTTAAGTTGTCTATTGATGCTGATACAGTGAGTAGTTGCTGCATCAGTGCATTGCCTTCGGAGAAGTGTATGTTGCAGTTTAGTTTAACTTTTACAGACTCAGATTCTATAAGACGAATATACCATTCGTTCTTTATGTATGATTTAGATTGTAAAAATTGTGTGCCCCAATATAAATCACCTCCAAATGT
>DATGMV010000108.1:0-8964 GCA_035307185.1 Fermentimonas sp.
AGGTCTGAAATGGAATTGATTTTAATCTGAGATATAAATGAGCTGATAAGGTTTATGTCTGCAAAAACAAAGAATATGGCTATCATGTATATGATTCCATATATGCCACCTGTGATGTGTGCGGAGTGGTTTATACCGCCCGCCTGCTTTTTATCTAAAGACACGGAAATTAATATGAATATGAGTCCGAATAGAAATGCGGGTAGCATGATTGGGATAAATAAGACTCCCATATAGTTCATAGGATTGATGAGCACATATGCAAAGATTATTGCGGAGACTGCTCCCGACGCACCGAGACTGTAATAAGATGCATTGTCTTTTTTCTTGAAGTATGTTGGTGTAATTGAAATAAACAGAGCCGAAAGGTATAGCACTATAAAGAATATTGAGCCGGAAGTCTGACCTAACACCGATTTAAATACACGTTCTATTTCAGGTCCAAAGAAGTATAAAGTAAACATGTTAAAGATGAGGTGAGTGTAGTCGGCGTGTACTATTCCGTATGTGAATAGTCGATGCCACTCGCCCTGCTTAACAGCCGGTGGATGAAAAATGATTTTACTCATCAAGTCATTGTCTTTAAATGCTCTGATGGATATTAGCGTAGTTAGTATAATGATGATGATTGTAATCATTTATAATGGTATTTCAATTATTACAGTACTGCACTTTGTGCATAGTATTCAGGCTTATCGGCATAAATAAAGATTAGGGATCCATCTTTTATGGTGTTGATGATGGGTTTGTTAAGTTCTTGTGGTAGTGCAGGGCAGCCAAAGCTTCTGCCTAATCGGCCTGTTGACTTTATGAATTCTTCGTTGCAATAATCAGCTCCATGTATAACAACGGCTCGTGGGCGTGCTAAGTGGTTTATTTCCCTTTCAAGTCCATCGAGTCGTAATGAATATCCGTTTCCTCCCATGTATGTTTCTGCAGTTCTATAAAATCCTAAAGAGCTTTGGTACGATCCGCTTTTGTTGGAAAAAGAAGTGGCATAATTTCCGCCGCTGTTGCGTCCATGGGCTACATGAGTTACATAAAGCACCTCTTTTTTTTCGATATCGAGTACATACATCCTTTTCTCTGTGGAGGGCAAATTAAAGTCGATTATAGTAAGTAACGGATTGTTATTCTTCTTTAACTTTTTATAACCAGAATAGGCTGATTTAAAGGCGTTAAAGTCGATTAATTCATCCAAATTCATCTGTTCGTAGATCAATTCGGATTCAATAGTTAGCCTCTCCTTCAATGATAAGATTTTCTTTGCTGAAGTGTTTCCTATAGGGAAGCTAAGAGCAGTGAATATAAAAAATATAGTAGTTAATACAATTATACGCATAGTTTTATTTGAGAAGATTGTTCGCAAATATACTATTTTTGAGAAATAAAAATGTTAATCAATTACAACTACAACTGCCTCTTTAACAGTTACCCAGTCGTAAATAAATTTTGAGTGTGATGATGCGTTCCTTACACACATATGTGAACGAGGGGTTGTGCCCAATGATGGACTGTATTCTATGATACTCTGTCGGGGATATTGCACCGGCACTCCATGAATGTATGCACCATTTGTGAATCGAGAAGCATATGGTGCATATCCCGCAAGTTGGCTCGATCCATCTTTAGTGTAATACATTTTTGACTTTTGTTCTTGTATTGCGAATATACCTACGGGAGTTTCAAGTGCATAGGGAGGTCTGTGTACTCCTGTTGTAGCAGGATTCATACTTAATATATGCCAGTTGTCGTTGCGCTTTTCTAATGTTGAAATATTCTGATTTGTTACATCTACAGCAGCAATTTTATTGAAGGTTATGCTATCGCCCCATACAACAAGGTAGCGTTTAGGAATTAAATATTCGCCTTCAAAAGACACTCCTTGCACTTTTACCATATCTGTAGTGTCGCTACCGATGATTTTTGCTAACCATCCGTCTCTACCATAACGGGTTAATGTTGTATCGCCTTCAAAACTATACAACGGGACCGACTGATATCTTTCTACTCCGTATTGATCTGATACTCTCCTGTATTCATTTCTAACGAAGTCTTGCACTGTTGGTGCTTCGCCATTCATGTTTCTGTAGTTGCTAAATACTCCCCAATTGCCACCGTCATTAGTTGCATTTTCGATATGGGCAATTCTTTCTTTTATCTTTTCCCATTGAAAAACTCTTACTGTGTCTTTATATGGATACTCGTCCTCGAGAGTGTAGTTTTCAAATTGGATGTCTTTGTTGAGTCGGATGTTATTAGCTGTCAGATGTTTTAGTTTATATTCAGGTTGAAATACTGAATCTATAACTATAAAATTGTCAATATTATTATCCTCTGATCGCTCGGCATTACATCCCATGATTAATAAAAGTGTAATCAGGTAAAATAGAGGCAATTTATTCATATATCCGGTTTTGGTTGTATGTTAAGCTTTAAAAGTTAAAACGTGAATATGAAGGGAATGTTCATTTGCAAGACTGTGTTTGTCTTTTTTTTGTGTGAACAGAGCAATAGTTGACTGCTTTGTTTTGGTGTCGCTTGAGTGACACATTTAATCTATTGCTATTCTTACCTTTGTACTATAAAAAAAGAATAAAATGCAAAGATTTATATTTATACATAAAAACAAAATTACATTTTTAAGTGCGGTTTTAATTATTACAGCTTATGTTAGTAAATGGGTTGTTGGTAATAATGAAATCTTTACTTTAGCTCTAATTATTGCTTCAATTGCAGGGGCAATACCCATAGCATTACAGGCTTATCAGGCTCTAAAAGTTAAGGTGGTAAGTATTGATGTGCTGGTTACAATAGCTGTTATTGGTGCTTTCATGATTCAGAATTATGAGGAGTCGGCAATAGTAACTTTTCTCTTTCTATTTGGTGCTTTTCTTGAGCAACGCACATTAAATAAGACACGATCTGCAATTAAAGAGCTTACAGAGATGGCTCCCGAAAGTGCATTGAAGCAAATGACAAATGGTGAGTTTCAGCTTGTGGATGTTGATGATGTGATCGAAGGAGATTTGTTGCAAGTGAGAACCGGCGCTAAAGTGCCTGTTGATGGTACAGTTGTTTTAGGTGAGGGTTATATAAATGAAGCAAGCATTACCGGTGAGTCGATTCCAGTTGGAAAAATAAAGGGCTCAAAGGTGTTTGCCGGAACGATATTAGAAAATGGAACTATTCAGATTGTAGCTGATAGAGTGGGTGAGGACACAACATTTGGAAGAATTATTGAACTTGTTGAGGAGGCTCAGGATTCGAAGTCGGAAGCAGAACGGTTTATAGATAGTTTTTCTAAATATTACACTCCCGTAGTGCTTATATTGGCATTTGTTGTGTGGGTCTTTACTCATAATATTGAGCTTGCAATTACAATATTGGTGCTTGGTTGCCCGGGTGCTCTGGTTATTGGTGTTCCGGTGTCAAATGTGGCTGGAATTGGTAATGGTGCAAAGAATGGGGTCTTGCTTAAAGGTAGTGAAGTTATTAATGATTTTAGTAAGGTAGACACGATGGTGTTTGATAAGACAGGTACACTAACTGTTGGTCGTCCATCAGTTTCGGAAACTATTAGATATACGAATAATAGTGATGTGTTTGGTTATCTGGCAAGTATTGAGAGTGAGTCTGATCACCCACTTGCCAAGGCAATTGTAGAAGAGATTGGTGAGATTACTATTTTTGCAGTTGAAGATACTGAGGTAGTAAAGGGTGGAGGCATTGTAGCTAATGTTGATGGTCATAGAGTAGCTGTTGGGAATGTGGCTTTAATGGAAAAAGAAAATGTTCATCTTAGCGATCAGGTTAGAGCAGATATTGATAGGATGGTTAGAGATGGTAATTCGCTCGTACTTACTTCAATGGATGGTGAACTACAGCTATTGATGGGTGTGCGTGACAAGATACGACCGGGTGTTAAAGAGGATCTGTTGAAGCTTAAGAAGCTTGGTGTTAAGAATCTTGTAATGCTATCTGGAGATAATCAGGGAACTGTTGATGTTGTTAGCAAAGAGATTGGCATGACAGAGGCATTTGGTGATATGTTGCCGGAGGATAAATCTGCTTATGTTAGAAAGCTTAAGGAAGAGGGGCATGTTGTTGCTTTTATTGGTGATGGTGTAAACGACAGTCCCTCACTTGCACTCGCAGATATAGGTATAGCAATGGGTAGCGGTACAGATGTGGCGATTGAAACTTCGGATGTGGTTTTGATGAATTCAGACTTTAATCATCTTACTCATGCTTTGGGATTGACAAAAGCTACGGCACGAAATATGAGGCAAAATATTGTAATTGCAGTTGGAGTTGTTTTAGTTTTATTCTCAGGTCTTTTGTTTAGCGAGTGGGTCAATATGTCAGTTGGTATGTTAGTTCATGAGTTAAGTATTCTTGTGGTTATCATTAATGGTATGAGATTATTACGCTATAAATTGAGAGATTGAATTAAACTTGCCTGATATTCAGGGAGTGTCTCCCAAGTGACAGTTTAGATGAATGTGTATAGGTATATTTGTAATAGAAATTAATAGTAACAAATAAATAAAGATAAGAAAATTATGAAAGAAGCAACAATTCAATTAGAAACACTTACTTGCCCGTCATGTATTCAAAAAATTGAAGGTGCAATGAAAAAGTTAGAAGGTGTTGATAAAGACTCTGTTAAGGTTATGTTCAACGCAAGTAGAGTAAAAGCAAATTTTGATGAAGAGAAGTTGACCATCGAGGATATTGAGAATGCAATTACAAAGATGGGATACGGAGTTGAGAAGTCGAAAGTGAAAGCAGCTTAATTATTTAGGCTATAATATTGCAAATATGGTAAAATGAACTGTCGCTCATTATATATGGTGACAGTTTTTTTTGTGCTCAACTTTTGTTATTTTTGTAACTTCATCACTACGAATTAGGTTATTGTTTAAAAAGAATAGTATTATGTTTTGAGGTTGTGAAATCTCAATCTTTTGGTGTAGAGTAGTATGAAAAGAGTCTATTCAAGCATTTATATATATGAAAAGAGAGAATTTTGGTTTACGTATACTTATTCTTGTATTAGGAATTTTTATTATTGGACATGGTGTAGCACTTTCAATTAGATCGGACTTAGGAACAAGTCCAATCTCGTCTATGCCATATGTTCTGAATCTTATATCACCAAATATCTCTGTTGGAACATTTGCTATTATAATAAATTCACTTTTAGTGCTTGCGCAAGTGCTGATTTTAAGAAAGAAAACTGGTTTTAACCAGCTTGTTCAATTGCCTTTGACAGTGCTATACGGAGTTTTTATTGATATTAATTTATATCTGACAAGCTCACTTGTATTGGATAGTTATATATGGCAATTGGCTACAATAATTATAAGTTGCTTTGTAATGGCTTTTGGGATATTTCTGGAGCTAAAGGCAGATGTGGGGCTTCTTCCGGCTGAAGGACTTACTCTTGCTATTACACAAACCTACGATAAGAACTTTGGTAAAACAAAAGTTTCAATTGACACAACATTTGTGGTTTTAGCTGTTGTTCTTGCGTTCATTTTTCACGGAAAAGTTGAAGGTGTGCGCGAGGGTACAGTATTAGCTGCTTTGTTTGTAGGTACTATTGCAAATCATTATCAAAAGAAAATTGTTTTTCTTGATAAATTGTTACCACCTAAAAAAGATATTGCATATGTTACTCAGCCATATATGACAACCGATAATTTTGTTATAACAATTTCCAGACAATACGGTAGTGGGGGTCATGCTGTGGGTGAAGCTATTGCCAAGAAGTTAGGCATTGCGTTTTATGACAGCAAATTAATTGATTTAACTGCTATAGCAACCGGTTTTACGCCTGAGTATGTAGAAAAACATGAGCAAAGTATTCCTAACGGTCTGTTGGATAAACTTTATAACGATAATTATGCGTATGTAAATGAAGTTATTCCACCTAACGATAAGCTTTTTATTGCTCAAACCGGAGTTATACGAAATATAGCTGCTAACGAATCTTGTGTAATTGTTGGTCGGTCGGCAAATTACATATTGAAGGGGCACAAAAACTGCTTTAATGTATTCGTGCATGCTGATAAAGAGTTCAGAAAAAAGAGGGTAATTTATAACTATATGGTGAACCCAAACGATGCTGAGAGGGTTATGAATAAAAAAGATAAAGAACGGGATAATTATAGTAAGCATTATACCGGTAAGAACTGGGATGATCTTAGCGTTTATGATATGACAGTAGAAACTTCACAGTTTGGTATAGAAGGTACAGCCAATATGATAATAGAGGCTGCCAATGCTCGTATTAATAAAGAGTAAACTATTTATGTAACGAAATGTTATATACACAGCTTATATTCACAGCTTAAAATTTTAAAATTCTTCAAAATAGACAGATAAATGAATCAGAACGATTTACCTGAGATTTTTCGTGATTTTAACCCATTAGATAATAAAATGTTGCGTGTTATTGACAACGAAGGACATGTAATAGAGAAAAATCTAATGCCAAAGTTGAGTGACGAAACAATAATTGATGTTTACAAGCAAATGTATTATGAAAGAGTAGCCGATGAAATGGCTATCTCCTATCAGAGACAAGGCAGGATGTTTACATATACTCCTAATCTTGGTCAAGAAGCAATTCATATAGCGGCAGGCAAAATTATAAGAGAAGATGATTGGCTCGTTCCCGCTTTCCGCGAAATGGGTACTCTTCTTGCAAAGGGTGTGACAATGAAGGATATGTTCCTTTTTTATCTTGGTAATGAGCATGGCGGAAGTTTTAAAGATGCCAAAAATACCCTCCCTATTGCGATATCTATTGGTACTCAATTTCATCATGCTACCGGTATAGCTTATTCGATAAAACAACAAAAGAAAAATGAGGCTGTTTATACCTTTATAGGAGATGGCGGCACATCGGAAGGAGATTTTAGCGAAGCGTTGAACTTTGCAGGTGTTTGGCAGGTTCCGGTTGTGTTTACAATTCAAAATAACCAGTATGCCATTTCTGTTCCGGTTAAATCTCAAACAAAATCAATTAATCTCGCGGTTAAATCGGTAGCATTTGGTATTCCCGGTATTAAAGTTGACGGTAACGACTTTTTTGCAATGTATCTTGCTTACAAGACCGCATCGGAATATGCACTTGCAGGAAAAGGTCCCGTGCTTATTGAGGCTTTTACATATAGACTTGGTGCTCATACAACATCAGATGACCCATCTAAATATCGTAAAAAAGAAGAAGAGGCAGAATGGGCTTTAGTAGATCCACTTATCCGTTTAGAAAGATATATGAGGAATAATAATATATGGAATATTGATGTTGAAGCATTGAGAGAAGAGTATAAAAAGGAAATAGATGCACAATTTATTGATGCAGAGAATAATAAATCATATCCGTTAGAAGATGTTTTCAACTATATGTATAGCGATATGCCACAAGATCTTTTGAGACAAAAAGCTGAGTATGAACAATTTTTAAGCTGGAAGGAGAGTAGGAAATGAGTGTAATGACTATTGTAAAGGCGATAAATAATGCGCTGGATATAAAGCTCAATGAGGATAGAAATATTGTTATATACGGTGAGGATGTTGGTGTTGAAGGTGGTGTGTTTCGTGTGACCGAAGGTTTGCAAAAGAAGTATGGTGCTGATAGAGTTTTTGATTCACCTTTAGCCGAGTCTGGTATTGTGGGTACTGCGCTTGGAATGGCGGTATCCGGACTAAGACCGATTGTTGAGTTGCAATTTGACGGTTTTACCTATCCGGCATTTAATCAGATTGCTTCTAATTTGTCGCGTATGCAAAACAGGTCGAGAGGAAAGTTTAAAGTGCCTGTTGTAATTCGTTTTCCATACGGAGGAGGTGTAAATGCATTGGAGCACCATTCTGATAGCCCTGAGGCACTGTTTGCTCATCTGCCCGGATTAAAAGTTGTAATTCCTTCAACACCTTACGATGCAAAAGGTATGATGATTTCAGCTATAGAAAGCGAAGATCCAATAATTTTCATGGAGCCCAAGCGTATATACCGTGCTATAAAACAGGAGGTACCGGATGAAAAGTTTACTTTACCATTGGGTAAAGCTAAGGTGCTTAAAGAAGGAACTGACGTTACTGTTATTGCATTTGGAGCAATGGTAAGAGAGTCTCAAAAAGCTATTGCAATGGCTGAGGAAGCCGGTATATCGGTTGAGTTAATTGACCTAAGAAGTATATACCCGATTGATAGAGAAACAATTGGAAATTCTATAAGGAAAACAGGAAGAATGGTGGCTGTTGCAGAAGCTCATGAGTCTTTTAGTGTTGGATCTGAGTTGGTTGCCATAGCTAATGAGGAAGCTTTTTTATCTCTTGAGTCTCCTCCAAGAAGAGTAATGGGATACGATACAATTGTGCCATTAGCACAGGGTGAGAAGTATTATATTATTTCACCGGAGCGTATCTTTTACGAAATAGAGAAATCCTTTAAATATTAGAAATTGTTATTTCTTAAAATCTAACAAAAAATAACCGTATGAAATTTGTATTTAATTTTCCGGATTTAGGTGAGGGACTTGAAGAAGGTACCGTTCTTGAGTGGTTTGTGAAGGAAGGACAAGAGGTTAAAGTGGGCGACTCGCTTGTGCAAATGGAAACCGATAAGGTTGTTGCAGACATCCCTTCTCCTAAGAATGGAGTGATTCTCAAAACCTATGGTGAAGTTGGCGACATTATAAAGGTTGGTTCACCTCTTGTTGATATTAAGCTTGAAGGTAGCGAAGTAGAAGCTGGTAAGACGAAAGATAATTTAGTGTCTGAAGAGGAAAGAGCAGAGAAAAAGGTAGATGGTGAGGTTGATAAGACTGTAATAGAACCAATTTCAGAGTCTAAAGAGGATGCCGGAGCAGTAGTAGGTACTATGGAGGTTGCTGCAAAAAACGATATAATGCCTGAAAGCGATGAGGCAGATAATAAATCGTCATT
>DATGMV010000109.1:0-6224 GCA_035307185.1 Fermentimonas sp.
ACATCCGACTTATGGAGGCGGTAGATAAAATTAACCTTAGATCAAAAGGGGGAGTGCGACTAGCCTCTCGCGATGCACGTACTTTTAAGATGCATCGTAATCACCTATCAAAAGAATATACTACCAACATAAATGATATACTGGAGGTTAAATGTGATTAATAAATAGGTGCTATGCATAAGCTAAGTATTCTCAATTGTTAATATTATGCTTATCTTTGCAACTCTTTATCACAGTCAGAATAAAAAGTCTTCAAAAGTATATATGAATTATAATAATCCAAGAGATTCTGCAAACCTGTTCAGGTTGGCAGCAATTAGTAAATCTAAACGCCTATTTCCTGAATTTGCTCTTATGGCTATATTGGGAGGTGCTTTTATAGCATTTGGCGGATTACTCACAGTTATGGTTGCAGGTGGTATGCCCGCTGTAGGTGAAGCAAATCCGGGTATTGTGAAATTTATAGCAGGAGCCTTATTTCCTGTAGGATTAATCATGGTTTCTATTACCGGTGCCGACCTGTTTACAAGTAACTGTGCTTCTTTTACATTTCCTCTATTTAATAAAGAAATTACTCTTGCAAGGGCTGCAATTATTCTGATAATATCTTATTTATTCAATTTTATTGGAGCACAGTTTATTGCCTTTTTGCTGTCGGCTAATGTTGGACTATTTGACGTTGATCCCTGGAGAAGTTATTTAATTAACTATTCTGAGTTGAAAGTGAATCAGGATTTTATGACAGTGCTATGGAAGGGAATTGGAGCAAACTGGTTAGTATGTCTGGGTATGTATATGGGATATGCAGGTAAAGATATCGCAGGGAAGAGCATTGGTATCTGGATTCCGGTGATGCTATTTGTTACATTAGGCTATGAACACTCCATTGCAAATATGTTTTTCATACCAGCTTCAATTTATGTGGGTGCCGATATTACATGGAGTGAATTTTTACTTAAAAATTTGATACCGGCAACTATTGGTAATCTCATTGGTGGTGTTGTACTTGTAGGCATGGTTTACTGGTATCTGTTTTTGAAAAAGAAAAAATAAACTCGACTTCTCCAGTGTTTGCAGAAATGCCTGAGGAGGCTGAGCTCCTGATACCGCATATTTTCTGTCGAACACGAAAAAGGGTACACCGGTAACACCAATTGTTCGTGCCTCCTGTATATCCTGATTCACCATTTCCAGATACTTGTCGTCCGAAATAGCCGAATTTACAGTCTCTTCATCCATGCCAATATCATTTCCAATTCTGATTAGTGTTTCATCGTCGGCAATATTCTCTCCTTCAGTTTATCCTTATCTGTAAACTGCTCCAGTGCCTTTTCGAAATTTCGTTTACCAATGTAGCAAAACGGGCACATTACATCACTCCATATTTCAATTTTCATTTCCAACTTTCTTTTACAGTAATCAATTCATTACAAATTTAACACTTCCCGAACAATTAGACACGTTTTACTTGGGCATATGTTTTGTACAATCTACTTGCTGAATAAACAAACCGCTTGAAAACTGTCTTTAAGATAAGGATATTGAGTTAGTCTTAATGTCATATATTATTTCAATAAACAATAATTGGGTGATAGCAATTCCTAAGCAACTCCTTACTTCCCTCATATCAACTCCGTACATAGGTCGTATTTATTAGGAGTTGGTAGGGAGTTGGTATGAACTTGGTATGGAGTTGGTGTTTTATTAAACCTTTTACCTCATACCTTATCTTAACAATAGACCAACCGTTAAAACTATGAGTTATGAAAAGGAAAATGATTTATTTGTTAATGGCAATGATCCTCATGATGGGTATAGGGCATGTCGAAGCTCAAGCTCAGCGAAATAAAGCCGATAAGAAGTATTGGAAACAGATAGAAAAAGCGGAGAAAGAGCGGACTAAGTATATTCGTAAACAGAATAAGAATAGAGAGAAGTTTTATAAAGAGGCTGCAAAGAGACAAAGAAAATATTATAAAGGTTATCGTACTAATGGACCCCCACCTTGGGCCAAAGCGTATGGTTATAACGCACGTCATCACATTTATTTTAAAGAATATCGCACATTTTATGACCCCTATCGTGGTGGATATGTATATTTGAATGGTGGAAATTGGATCTTCTCAGTTGATATACCAGCTTTTATGGTAAATATTAATCTTGGTAATGCCAGAGCAAGGATTGTTAGTGATATTCCTGTGAGTCGACACCCCGAAGATTTCTACTATGATTATGATGATGATTACTGGGATTAACTTGTTTTTCAGAGTTCTTTAATAATAACTTACAAAGTACTATCCCAAATATAATACCATTGCATTTATTTAAAATTATGCATTTGATAGTTATCATGAGATTGATTTAATCGAGTTAAATAATGTAATATCTATTTGCGGTATTTGAAACATTGCTATATTTGCAACATTGTTGCATTAATAGGATTGTTTTATGATCACAGCAGAAAAGATACTACATAAGTATGGGTTAAAGGGTACCGGGTGCCGAAAGTTTATTGTTAGCCGCTTACTGGAAAGCGAGATGGCTTTGTCGGAGAATGAAATTAAAGGTGATTATCCCGACTTGTTCGATAGGGTTACTTTCTACAGAACTTTAATTACACTTGAAGAGAGTGAAATTATTCACAAGATTGTACTAAATGACAATTTGGTAAAGTATGCTCTAAATAAACATCATCATGTGAGTAGTGATATTCATTCACACTTTCATTGTGAAGGGTGTGATGATGTAATATGCCTTGAAGGAAAGACTAAGTTTGAGGCTGAACTTCCGATTGGTTTTGTAAAAAACGAGGTGTTTGTAGTTATTGAGGGTTATTGTGCTAATTGTAACATCCATTAATTTTATTACTCTTTGATGAAGTTGTATTTTACTATACTGTTCTTAACAGTAAGTTTGTTATTTGCTTATACACAAAGCAACTCAATTAGTGGATTTGTGCATGATGCTGAAAATGATAGTTATTTGTCGGCAGCAACAATCTCCTTGCAACCAGTTGATAGACATATGCAAGCAGATGGAAACGGGTTCTTTTCATTCGATAATTTACCTGCAGCTAATTATATGTTAAAAGTTAGTTTTATCGG
Organism: Fermentimonas sp.; assembly: GCA_035307185.1. GTDB lineage: Bacteria > Bacteroidota > Bacteroidia > Bacteroidales > Dysgonomonadaceae > Proteiniphilum. The sequence goes on from DATGMV010000109.1 coordinate 3,105, forward strand.
GTATAATGACCTGTCCGTTCCCATTAGATTGTCGCGCGACACTCTTTTGCATCTTCACATGCAACCCTCTCCTCTATTGTTACAAGAGGTGAGTATTGAGGCAGAGAAGAATGGATTTATTGGAATTGAGTCATCATTACCCGTAACAGAGATTGGCAAAAATTATCTTCTGAAGAATAGTTCCACTAATTTTATGCAAACACTCTCGTCTGTTGCAGGCATTTCGTCAATGGATATTGGTGCCGGTTTTTCTAAACCTGTTATAAGGGGTTTAGGATTTAACCGTGTAGCAGTGGTAGATAAGGGTGTGGTTCAGCAAAATCAACAGTGGGGAGCCGATCATGGATTGGATATTGATCAGTTTGCCGTGGATGGTGTTCGAGTGCATAAAGGACCAATGTCGCTGTATTATGGTTCTGATGCTATCGGTGGTGTAATTGAGATTCTTCCTGCTACTATCCCCCAAGAGGATATCTTTTGGGGTGATGCCACAATAATTGCTAAAAGTAATAATGATTTTTTTGGAGCGTCTGTTGCCGCAAGCCGTAAGAAAGGAAATTTGTTTTTTCATGGTAGGGTTACCACCCTTAACTATGGAGATTATAGAATACCTGCCGATACAATTGATTATCTTACGTGGAAAATGCCTGTGTATGGTGGCCGAATGAAAAATACAGCAGGTAGAGAGTACAATATAACTTTATCAAGTAATTATAGTAAAAATAGGTTTAGTAGTTGGATACATGTTTCAAATATTTATAGCAAAAATGGTTTCTATCCGGGTGCTCATGGAATTCCATCATTAGATCGACTAAAACATGATGGATCAGTTAGAAATATCGAACTCCCCTATGCAACATCAAATCATTTTAAATTGATATCAAGCAATGAGTGGAAGTTGTCAGGAAAAAATAAGTTTTTTCTGGATTTAGGCTATCAGAAAAATAGACGTGAGGAAATGTCGATGTTTCATACTCATTATGGCAATCAGCAAGCACCATTAATAGATCCCGATTTGGAACTTCAATTCAGTTTAAATACCTACTCGGGAAGTGTGAGATATATGATAGATGAGAACAAGATATGGAGCAAAATATTTGGAGCGTCATCTGAGTATCAGCATAATAGGGTAGGTGGGTACTCGTTTTTACTGCCTGATTTTGAGCGCTTTACTTCGGGTCTGTTTTGGATAAACAAGTTTGATTTAAACGAAAAAATAACACTCACAGGAGGAGTAAGGTATGATATAGGTAAATTAAAAGTCCATGATTTTTATGATCCAATGCTTGCTGAATATTTGCTTATGCAAAATTATTCTCAAGAGGATTCAGATTTATATGCATTACGTTCTTCAAACATATCAAGGTCGTTTAATGACATTTCCGGATCGGTGGGTTTTGAGTATCAGCCAACTAAAAATCATACATTGAAATTGAATTTGGGAAAAAGTTTTCGTTATCCCGGAGCAAATGAATTGTCTTCAAACGGACTTCATCATGGGGCTTTTCGCCACGAGCAGGGTAATAATGCCTTAAGTTCAGAAAAAGGTTATCAACTCGATATCGATTATCAGTTTCAGAATAACAAATTTAGTTTAATGGTAAATCCTTTTATTGGCTGGTTTGAAAACTATATTTATTTAGAACCCACCGGTAGTTGGTCGGTACTCCCACATGCAGGTCAGATTTATAGATACAACGAAACTGAGGCTATAATGAGTGGCGGAGAGATTTTAGCAAAATATGATATTAATAATAACTGGAGTATTAATACTGATGTAGAGTATGTCTATAACAGAAATATAACAGATAATTATTCACTCCCATTTACACCGCCAACAGTTGTATCAACAAATGTAACTTACACCGGATATGAGTTTAGAAAAACAGTGAGTAACGGAGCGAATGAGAAGTTAAATGGGAGAAGAAGTCTTCTTTCTAGCTATGAGATTAAGCTCGAAAACCGATGGGTTATGAATCAAAGTTCAGTTTCAAGAAATGAACAATCAACCCCCGGCGCATTACTTTGGAATATCTCTGCTTACGCTCACTGGAACTTAGGAAATAATTGGTTTATAACAGTACTTCAAGTTGATAATATTTTTGACTCAGCATTTATGAACCATTTAAGTTTTTATAGAAAACTGAATGCTCCTGAGCCGGGAAGAAATATTCAATTGATATTAAAAATACCATTTTAAGTCACATACGACTATGTGTTTGAGATGTAACAATTAAAAATTTTAAATATGAAAAAATCAATTTATACAGCATTTGTTTTATTAGGTCTTATGACATTAATCACAGCTTGTGAAAAAGAAAATATTGATAATGAGAAACCTGTAATTCGTCTGGTTTCACCCGTAGAAGACGAAACAATCTTAGCAGGCAACAGTGTCAGTTTCGAAGTAGAGTTCTCAGATAATGTTGCTTTAGGATCATACAAGGTGGATATTCATGGAGCTTTTGATGATCACTCTCACGATCATGCCACCTCAAAATCACGAAGTGCATCTACACTTGCTACAGATGATGATGAGGCAGTTGAGTTTATTAAAATCTGGATGGAAAGCGAATTTATTTCGCTTGGAGAAGAGCCTATAAGTGGAAAAGAATCAGTTTTGGTTAAACATCTGCTTATTGAAATTCCGGAAACAATAAATAGAAACGTAAATGGGGAAATAAAAGCAATGCCCCTGAAGGAGGGGCATTACCATTTTATAGTATACTGCACAGATGAAGTGGGGCAGGAGTCATTTATTTCAAGAGAGATCTATATCTCTAATGGCACTCACATTCATGATTCGCATTAACGAATTCCATGCATTAATTTATTGAGTTTTGGTGATATAATTAGGACAAATAGTCCCACACCCACTGCAATTAAGCCAAACACAGTATATACATCAATATATCGTGCAAGGGATTCTCCTGCAGATGGCAATGCTGCAGGAATTACTTCAGTTATATCTGCAGTGTCAACTGCACTACTTGAATTGGCTCCTGTAAGTTTCGCTAACTGTCCGGCAAGGTAGTTTGATCCGGAGAAGGATAGGAACCATCCACCCATAAGTGTCCCAGACATGTGGCTTGGTGCAAGTTTAGTAACCATAGATAGCCC
>DATGMV010000110.1:0-4815 GCA_035307185.1 Fermentimonas sp.
GACAACTAATAAAAATGGTAACAATTTATAAAGCTGCAAAAAAATTACAATGAAGAATGAGATATTGAAAATAAATAAATATTTAAACCAATTTACAGAGAAAGTTATCGCAAGTGATCGTCTCAGATTGAAATACAATCTGCATAAATGGACTATATATGCCGCTTAAGGAAGAAGATATGTTATGACTTACATTATAGTTTTTGCTCTGCTTATTGTCGCGGAGCTGCTTTATTTCATGGTTGCGGACAGTTTCAACATTATTGATAAACCAAACGAGAGGAGTTCGCACGATTATATTACTATCAGAGGGGGTGGCATCATTTATTGGTTTGCTGCCCTTTTGTATCTTGTGATTAATCCTTCGGCTAATGGTGTGTGGTTTCTTATCGGGATTACGCTGATGGCGGGGGTGAGCTTTTGGGATGATGTGAGTGGCCTGGGACAGAAGATCAGGTTGCTGTTTCATCTGTTGGCTATGAGTTGTGCTTTTTACCTGGCTGAGGTGTTTGGCGTGTATCCCTGGTGGGCTGTGGTTATTGGTTATATCGTGTTTATCGGTATTGTGAATGCTTACAACTTTATGGATGGCATTAACGGCATCACGGGGTTGTACACGATTGCGGTGTTGCTGCCTCTTATGTATGTGAATCATAAGGTGGAGTATTTTATCGATATGGATCTTCTTATTTATCCGCTTATAGCGTCGGTGGTGTTCCTGTTTTTCAACTTCCGCAAGAGGGCTAAGTGCTTCGCGGGGGATGTGGGGAGTGTGAGTATTGCTTTCTGGATTGTGACGTTGCTGCTGTTGCTTATCATCAAGACTAACAACCTTATCTGGCTGGGCTTCCTGATGGTGTATGGGGTGGACACGGTTTGTACTATCCTGCACAGGATCTACCTCAAACAGGATATCATGGAGGCGCACAGGTTGCATTTTTATCAGATTCTGGCCAACGAGAAGGGGAAGGCTCACCGTGTGGTGTCGTTGATATACTTCGTGGTGCAGCTGGTGTGCTCGGCTCTTATCATTGCTCTATACCCTGTCATGGGATGGTGGGTGTTTATGGTGCTACTGGTAATCCTTATGGCTATCTATATGATAAAGTTTAAAAAACCAATGGCACAAATCGAACCATAATATGCATGACTTAAATTAATAATAATATGGCATATCCAATACGTTGGTTTGTGCCTATCATCAGGTCCTACACTGTCGGATGTAGATATTGAAAGGGTTGTGGGGGGTGATTGAGAAATTATAACTTGCTACGGTATCCTTACACTTATTATTCAATTGTATTTAATGTCATTTGATGGGAATAAATTATTTAAATAAACACAAAATGGCGAACCTGATAATGGAAGGTATACATCGATAACATATAATGATGAGTTTTCAAATTTTGAGGAAAGATGGGTAATGCATCCTGATGATTCAGTTGATCTGTGTGCAATGGGTACAACAGATGTCCACTACATTTTTTCTAAAAAATACGGGCATAATGCTATGATTTATGCTCTAGGTAAAGAAAATATACCCACAGCTGATGAAATCTCGAGGTTGTCTTCCATTGAAGATGTTATTATGGTAGGATATCCTAATGCGCTTTGGGATGAGAAAAGCAATCGCCCAATTTTTAGACGTGGAATTACAGCAACACACCCTTCCTTTGATTTTAATGGAAAAAAAGAGTTTCTTGTTGATATTGCTTGTTTCCCAGGTTCTAGCGGTTCTCCTGTGCTAGTTGCCTATGAGGGAAAACACTATGACAAGAGTTCAAGTTCAGATGTTGAAGGGAGAAAACTATTCCTTTTGGGAGTAAATTACTCAGTATATATTCAAGAACAAGCTTGGAATATTAAAAAGATTAATATTCCAACAAATGCAATGTTTATGAATAAGACAACTATACCAATAAATCTTGCATCTGTCATTAAAGCAGAGCGTATTTTGGAGCTTGAAAATAGATTTATATATGGCGACACATCTTGGTAGTTCACTGGGCGCTGAGAAAAAACTTTTGAGTTTTCCATGGGATTGTGGATATTTTTGATACTGCTTGTCTTGTTGATGTTAACCTACCTCCTAAAATTCAAATGGCTACAAGAAACCGTTATTTCGTAATGAGATATTTATAAGATGTGGAGCTGTTTTATTTTGTTAAATTAAATCTTATCGTTAACTTCGGGGTGAATTAAATTATACCATTTTTAATATCATTAAAAACAAAGCATTATGGTGCGTGGAATAAGAAGTTAAAGGATTAAAATTCCAATGATCTTAAGAAGACCATGATTGTGTAGTAGTTATAAATTGATTGTTATATGAGACTAATTACCAGGGACGATTTGAAACGATGGGGAGAGAGTTATGATTCGAAAGGTGGTTTCCCTGAATTAATATCAAAATTAGTTTATGCAACGACTCCAAAAAGTACTCGGGTACATTTCCCTTCAGGAAGTGGTGTGTTTCTTGGGGGTTGGGATGGTAAAGTAGTTTGTGAAGAAAGTACTCATTTTATACCTATTGGTGTATCATGTTTTGAACTTGGTACTGAAAGAAATCCTGGTAGTAAAATAGAAAGAGACTACAATGAAAGAACAAAAGATCCATTAGGGTGTGATCCTAAAGAAACTACTTTTATATTAATAACTCCTTTTACATGGCAAGGCAAAGAAGCTTGGGTTAAAGAAAAAAACTCAGAAGGTATATGGAAAGAGGTAATTGTATATGATGCTATTGATTTAGAAGAGTGGCTGGATAGATCGATTATAGTAACTAGAAGGTTTATAAAGAAAATATACCCAAACAGGATCGATAGCTTTCTAACTGCTGAGGAGGAATGGGAAGAATGGTCAAATTCTGTACAGTATGAACTTCCTCCGGAAATAGTTGTAACTGGTAGAAAGGATGAGAAGGATAAGATTTATAAATTTTTAAAAGGTGAACCAGGTATAATTGGTGTTAAAGCTTCTGCAAGAAAAGAAGCAATTGCATTTATTATAGCTTGTGGTAAATTAATAGATCAAGAGGAATCTGAGAGATTTTTATCAAAAACATTAGTAGTTGACAATATTAATGATTTTAGGTCATTCTCTAATTCAAGCAGTTCAAGTTTAAATTTAATTTCTGATATTGAATGTTCAGAATCATTTAATATCGCTGTAAAAAAAAGTCATCATGTATTTGTTGCTCTTGGTGCTCAAGATGAATTTCGACAAGAAACTATAGAATTACCTAATCTTGATAGAGAAGGACTTATAAAAATAATCATTGATCTAGGAATAGAGGAAGACACAGCTAAAAGATATGTTTTAGAGTCAGGAAGAAACATTACTATATTAAAAAAGCTTTTGGGGTTTGAGTTGTACGTAAAGTATGAAGATGTCCGTGAGATAATTCCTGCTCTACTTTTAGGTAGATGGAATGAAGGTTTTGAAGGTGATATTGAGTTAATTGAAAAACTTTCAGGTAAGAAGTATACAGAATATTCAGCAATACTCAATAAATGGAAGAATATTGAGGATTCACCATTAATCCAGATTGGCAATGTTTGGAGATTAACATCGCCTCTTGATTTATGGACAAGTCTTTCAAAATATATAATTGCAGACGATTTAGATGCTTTGAAAGAGTGCTTTGAAATGGCATTCTTTAATGGTAATCCGGATATAGTTCCAGAAAAAGAAACATTTTATTCTTCATATTTTAAACGAAAGGAATATTCTAATTTTTCCAGAGAGGGTTTAGTACAGTCATTGATATTGGTTGGCTTGCGTGGTGATTCATTGCAAATTCCTCATTCCCAGCAATGGGTGGATAGTATAATAAATGAACTGCTTTATGATGCAAGTGCTGAATTATGGGTATCCGTTGATAAAGAACTTCCATTGATTGCGGAAGTTTCACCTAAAAGCTTTTTTAAAGCTGTATCCAATTCACTTGAAAAGAGTGCTCCTGAGGTGCTTGAAATGTTTAAAGAGGGGAAAGGGTTAGTAGATTCTACATATCATTATACGGGTCTGTTATGGGCACTTGAGAGTCTTGCATGGCATCCGGAGCATTTAATGCAGTCTGCAAGTATTCTATTAAAATTAGATACTGTAATTCCAGAACTTAAATGGGTAAACAGCCCTATGAATAGTTTAGTGGAGATTTTTAAACCTTGGCATTTTCAGACTCTTTCACCTTATGAAGATCGAATGGAAGTCCTTAAGCAGATATCTTCGAAAGAGAAAGATAGCGGTTGGAAATTATTGATAAAATTATTGCCTCAGGGCCATGAAATAGCAAACTCTACTCATAAAACACGTTGGAGAATTTTCGACCTGAATACTAACTTATCTTATACGTACAATGAGATTTTTGACACTCATTGTTATGTTTTGGATTTATTAATAAATTTGTTTAATGGTGATGAAACAAAATTTAGTGAATTGATTGAGAATACGGTATTGTTTCAATATCAAGAGGATAGATTAAAAGTTTACGATTGGGCAGAAAAAGTTTGTGATGATATTGAACAAAAAGAATATAAACCGTGGCACACAATAAGAGAAATACTTTATCGTCACAGATCATATCCTGATTCAGACTGGTCTCTGCCTGAATCAGAGCTTCAGAGATTAGAGATGATTTACAACAAGTTGGAACCAGACGATATAGTAGAAAAAAATAAATGGTTGTTTGATAAATATTGGCCTTCTTTTCCCGAAGGGATGGATACTTCAGATACTGATTCACGTGATTATAAAAAGAACAATGAACCAAGGATTGAGGCTGTTAAGTTATGGATAAAAGAACTTGGACTT
>DATGMV010000111.1:0-14602 GCA_035307185.1 Fermentimonas sp.
GCTCATTATACGGCTAAAGTAGCATTGGGTGCACGTGATCTATGGGGATATCTAACTAAAGACAGTGCCGATTTTAATTGGGATCTGAAGTCAGAGCTTGAATACGCAATAAAATACATTCCCAATGAGTCATGTGTAAAATGTCATCAAAATTTATTTCCTCAAGGTGTAAATGATGATGCAATTACTGCGCATCTTTATTATGAAGAAAATGCAGATAAGCTTGATCTTCAATGCATAAGCTGTCATTTGGATGCAGGTCATTATAACCCAAATTATGCTCATGGACAAATGGTTGGAATCCCTGGTATGTCGGGTTCATACGAAGTGGATAGTAGTAATTATTATACAGAACCCGCTACAGTAAATAGTTTTGTAAATTTCAGAGAACAGATCCCGGGCACCGCTGTCTCATTTAATATGATAGCTATAAATGGTGGTACTTTTAAAATGGGTAGCCCTGAGAAAGAACCCCTACGTAATTCTGACGAATCACCACAGCACGACGTAACTGTAAGCTCCTTCTTTATGGCTGAAGTCGAAACTACATGGGATCAATATTGGGTCTTTTACTCTGAAACTATGAGTGAAGGAAGAACCCCTCCGGAAGTGGTGTATCAAAATAATTTGAATGCTTTGGGAGTTGATGCAATTTCTGGTCCAACTCCTCCATTTGGATATCCAGATCAAGGCTGGGGGCAGGGAGACAGACCTGCTATTACAATGACACATTATGCAGCAGAGACATTTTGCCAGTGGTTATCTAAAAAAACAGGTAAGAACTACAGATTACCCACAGAAGCAGAATGGGAGTACGCCGCACGCGGCGGATCAGAATCTTCATATTTCTTTCCCGGAAGTGCTAAGGATTTTTCAGATCAAGGTTTTATGAGAAACATCTTCAAGCCAAAAACGGATAGTATAAGTTCATACGTAATCTATAATAAAAACAGCAATGGTCGTACACAGCTACCTTCTGATGTATTGCCTAATCCATATGGATTGAAAAATATGCTGGGTAATGTCATGGAGTATACCGCTGATAGATATGACGCCAAAGCATATGCTAAACACAGAGATGGAAGTGTTGATCCAATTGTAACAGAAGGAGATGAATGGGTGGTACGAGGTGGACATTATAATTCAGATGCTGCAGATGTCAGAAGCGCAAGTCGTAGTCATACTGAGCACGACGACTGGATGCGAACTGATCCCCAGCAACCAAAGAGTATCTGGTGGTATTCGGATATAAAAGGTATTGGTTTTAGGGTAGTATGTGAGCCCGAACCATTTAACAATTAGCTCATAAATCATTTACTTACTTTTAAATGTAAGCTATACCTGAGTATTGAACATATTTACTGACTTAAAAATAATAATTCAAATGAAAAAAGAGAGCAATCTAACCAGAAGATCATTCTTGAAGACATCTGCCGTCGCAGGAGCTGTGGGTGTAATTGGTACAGGAACTGCAGGTCTTCTTACTTCTTGTAGTGATAATAAGAATAAAGGAGTTGTACCGTTAAGAGCAGAGGGTACTTATTATATACCTGAACTTCCCGATTTAGCTTCAGATGGTAAAGAATTAAAAGCAGGAGTTGTAGGTTGCGGAGGTAGAGGTTCAGGAGCTGCAATTAATTTCTTAAATGCTGCTAATGGTGTTACTATAGTAGCTTTGGGAGATGTTTTCCAAGATAGGGTAGATAGTCTTGCCGATAAATTGAAAACAGAAAGAGGAATAGAAATTCCAGTAGATAAACGTTTTGTAGGAATAGATGCATACAAGCAGGTGATAGATAGCGATATAGATGTACTTATAGATTGTACTCCACCTTTTTTCCGTCCTGAGCATTTTAAATATGCTGTTGAAAAAAACAAACACTGTTTCCTTGAAAAACCAATATGTGTTGATTCTGCTGGTTATAGAACAATTGTTGCTGCATCAAAACAAGCTCAAGCAAAGAGTCTAACAGTTGTAACAGGTACTCAGCGTCACCATCAACGCAGTTACGTTGAATCTTTCAAGCAGATAATGAATGGTGCAATTGGTGAAATTACAGGAGGAGTAGTTTATTGGAACCAAAGTATGTTGTGGTATCGTGAACGTCAGCCTCAGTGGAACGATTTTGAATATATGGTTCGCGATTGGGTAAACTGGAAATGGTTGTCAGGTGATCATATTGTAGAACAGCACGTTCACAATATAGATGTTTTCACATGGTTCACAGGATTGAGACCGGTTAGTGCTGTTGGTTTTGGTTCTCGTCAAAGAAGAGTAACAGGAGATCAATTTGATAACTTCAGTATAGATTTTACAATGGAAAATGGTATTCATCTACATAGTATGTGCAGACAAGTTGATGGATGTGCAAATAACGTAAGTGAGTTTATACAAGGAACACGAGGATCGTGGACATCAAAAGGAGGTCATGTAATTAAAGATCTTGCCGGTAATGTTGTATGGGAATATGATCATGAAGCAGAGAAAACAAACTTTAAACAGACCGATCCATATACCCTTGAACATGTTAATATGGTAAATTGTATCCGTTCAAACACTCCTATTGAACAGGCTTCAGAAACTGCAGTATCTAATCTTGCAGCAATCATGGGACGTGAATCTGCATATACAGGACAAGAATTTACTTGGGATGCTATGACTTCGTCGCCTCTTGACTATACTCCTTCTGATATTAATATAGGAAAAATGAACATGACCGGATTTACAGTACCGGTTCCCGGAACCGCCAAAAAATAGAGACTTATGAAATTCGATAGACGAAATTTTATTAAAACATCACTTGCCGGATCTGCTGCACTTGCTATCGGAGGATGTAATTCGGTTGCTTCTTCAAAAACAAACCTTACGGATAAGTCATTAAATGCAAAGCTTAATATTTCTTTTCAAGAAGGTACTGCTCCCGGTGCAAACTTAAAAGAGAAGTTTGATTTTATGGAAGAGCATGGAGTAGTGGGATTTGAACCACATGGTAAACCACTATTGGAGAGAAAAGAAGAGTTCAAAGAAGCCCTAAAAGGAAGAGATATAAAAGTTAGTGCTATTTGTGCAGGATTTGATGGATTTATTCTTTCAACAGACCCTGAAATTCGTAAGCTTTGTAGAGATAGTATGGAGCAGTTAATAATTGCAGCCGGAGAGATTGAATCTACCGGTGTAATAATTGTACCGGCTTTTAACGCTCAGGTTCCTGTAATGCCTCATACACAAGAAACTCGAGATTTCCTTTGTGAGCAATTTGATGAAATGGGCACTTTAGCTCAACAACATGGTACAACTGTTATATTAGAACCACTTAATAGAAGAGAAGCCTTTTATCTTCGTCAATTAGCAGATGCTGCTTCAATATGCCGTGATATAAATAATCCCGGTGTTACTTGTTTAGGCGATTTTTGGCACATGACCTGGGAAGAGACTTCAGATTATGCTGCTTTTATTACTGCAGGAGAGTACTTGCAACATGTACATATAGCAAGTAGAAAACGTAGAAGTATGCCGGGCGAAGATGGTGAAGCTGATAACTATGTGGATGGTTTTAAAGGATTAAAAAAGATTGGTTACGATAAGTACGTGAGTTTTGAATGCGGTTGCAAAGGTGATCGTGAAGTAGTAGTGCCTGCTGCACTCGAGCTTATGCGTAAACAATGGGAGGAAGCATAGATAAGCTTTAAATAAACTATTAATATCATGGGTAAGAGAATTTTTTAATAGGTTTCTCTTACCCATTTTACTATAACCTATTAACTGCAATTTATTTTGATGGAAAGATTCATTAGATTTTTATCTTCATACAAAGGTTCAATAATATTATTGGTAATTTATTCAACTTGGTTGGCAACAGCTACTATATTAGAAAATAAAATGGGTGCCAATGCGGCAAAAATGCTGATATATTATTCACCGCTATTCATTTCTTTTCAATCACTATTGGTAATAAATTTTATTCTAATACTATTAAAAAGTAACTTTTTCAAAAAAGGTAAATATGCATTAATTGTTATTCATATTTCTCTTATTGTAATACTTGGAGGAGCTTTAACAACCTTCCTTTTAGGAAAAGAAGGACAGGTGCATATCAGAGAGGGAGAGAAGACCAATCAAATGATAATGCATACCTCAAAAGGAATTATAAAAGAAACACTTCCATTTGAACTTGAATTGATCGATTTCAGATTAAACAGATATCCCGGTTCTCAAAGTCCTTCTTCTTATGAAAGCGACTTACTAGTACATGTAGATGATACAATTATTGAAACAACTGTATACATGAATAATGTGCTTGATATGAAAGGGTATCGTTTTTTTCAAGCTTCATTTGATCAGGATGAATTAGGCACAGTACTCTCTGTTAATATTGATGTTGCTGGTCGTGTTATCACATACACAGGATATACACTTTTACTTGCCGGTTTCCTTCTTATGTTCTTTATGCCAAACTCAAGGTTTCGTAAATTAGTCAGAAAATTGAAAGAAATTAGAATTAAAGAAAATATAATCTTACTCGTTTTTTTACTGTCATTAGTTCCCTTTTATAGCCTTGGTCAACAAAACAACACTATTAGCAATATAAAACAACACAAGATACCGGTTGAGCATGCAAATAAATTTGGAGCTTTACCTGTACAGTTTCGTGGCAGGATAATACCTATGAATACATTCTCATCTGAGATATTACGCAAGCTGCACAAAGAAACAAGAATTTATAACATGAACTCAGATCAGTTCCTCCTGAGTCTGTATGCAATGCCCCAAAAGTGGATGCTTACACCTTTTATCGCAACTGATGAAGGTTTTGTGTCATATCAACAGTTCTTTGATGAACAGGGTAATTATCGATTGCTCCCTCAGCTTAAAAAAATATATCAACTTCCACAGAATGAATGGACAAAATCAGACAAAGACCTAATAAAACTCGACGAAAGGATAAATATATTTTATTCTCTAATAACTCATTCCATGCCGGGAATATTTCCTGACCCCGATGATACAACAAATACATGGCTTACTTCAGAAACTTATGGTACTTCAAACATTGTCAACGAATATATAGAAGAGGTGAAGTTGGCTGTTACAAGTAACGATTGGGATATAGCAGATGAAACATTGAATGATATCACCAATTTTCAATTAGAAAAAGATGAATCCTCTCTAATAAACTCAAATAAGATAGAGGCCGAGTTACGATATAATCAATTGAATATATTTCACTTTAGCAAAGTGGGATATTTAATCATAGGGGGTATACTATTAATCTTTTCATTCACTTCACAAGGTAGAAGTAGAGAATGGATTAAATATCTAATTTTATTGTTAAAGATTGGAGTTGTTTCAATCTTTATTTATCATTTATTCGGGATGCTGCTTCGTTGGTATATTTCAGGATATGCGCCTTGGAGTAACTCCTATGAAACAATGATATATGTATCTTGGGTAACTGTATTAGCAGGATTAGTTTTTGGGAGAAAAAGCGCTATTACACTTTCTCTTGCAACCCTCTTTGGAGGAATAATCCTTTTTGTGTCTGGACTAAACTGGATGGATCCTCAAATAAATACATTAGTACCGGTATTAAAGTCCCATTGGCTCATGTTTCATGTTGCTGTAATTGTTGGGGCTTACGGATTTTTTGGAGTTAGCTTTCTAATTGGAATTACTAATATTTCAATGATGGCATTTGCAAAGAATAACAAAATTGTTCAAAATAGAATAAATGAGTTAAGTGTCATAAATAACTTGTCACTGTTGATAGGGTTAGTATTAATGACAGTTGGAACTTTCTTAGGTGCCGTTTGGGCAAATGAATCATGGGGCAGGTATTGGGGTTGGGATCCAAAGGAAACTTGGGCATTGATTACAATTATAGTTTACTCCATTGTCACGCATCTGCATTTAGTGAAGAAATGGAATAGTTTGTGGCTCTTTAATCTTCTTTCTGTTATAGCATTCTCATCTGTTCTAATGACTTTTTTAGGTGTAAACTATTTCTTTAGCGGGATGCATTCATATGGTCAAGTTGATAGTATGTCTTCAGTTTTTTTGTATATTGCAATTGGCATTATAGTAATTATTCTATTGGGAATTATTACATATAAAAAAAGAGTTGTATTCAAGGAGTTCTAAATAATAAATTCACAAATTAATTACTAAATAAATAGTATGATAAACTGGGGTTTTATTGGATGCGGATCAGTCGCAGAAGTCAAAAGTGGTCCTGCCTTTAACAAGATTGAAGGGTCAAAAGTTGTTGCAGTAATGCGACGTAGTGGAGAAAAGGCTAGAGATTATGCCCAACGCCATGGCATTAATAAATGGTATGATAATGCACATAGCATAATTAATGATACTGACGTAAACGCCCTCTATATTGCAACTCCACCAGGATCACATGCTGAGTATGCTATTGCAGCCATGAAAGCCGGCAAACCGGTATATATTGAAAAGCCAATGGCTGCTTCGTATGATGAATGTTTAGAGATAAACAGAGTATCTGAAGAAACGGGTATTCCATGTTTTGTTGCGTATTATCGCAGAACTTTGCCATATTTCCTGAAGGTAAAGGAGCTAATTGATAGTATAGGCAAAGTTTTAACAATACAGGTTAGTTTCGCAATACCTCCTTATGACACCGATTACGACAAAGAAAATCTACCTTGGAGAGTTAAAAAAGAGATTGCCGGTGCAGGATATTTTTATGATTTAGCATCTCATCAATTAGACCTATTAGATTTTTTATTTGGTGAAATCTCAGAAGTAAATGGTTTTGCTCAAAACATAGCCGAATTATATGATGTAGAAGATACGGTTACTGCATCATTCCGGTTCAATTCTGGTGCTTTAGGAAGCGGTTCATGGAGTTTCGTAGCACCAAAAGATAGTCGCACCGACAGAATTTATATAACTGGAACTGAAGGAGTGCTTTCATTCTCCACATTTGACTTTTCTCCTATTATTTATGAAACTCCCAACGGAAAGAAGGAATATGAAGTAGAAAACCCTGAAAATATTCAGTTTTTCCTCATTAAAGATATTGTAAACTATTTAAATGGCGAAGGAGAACTACCGGTCAGTACAGGTAAAACAGCAATTAGAACTAACTATGTCATGGATAAGATATTAGGAGAGATATAAATACATGAAATACTAAATAATGGTTTGAAAAATTATTGAAAACCAAAAATATATTTTTTAATCAGAAACTATTAGTTTTCATGCTTGTGTTTAGTATGTCTCCATAACTGCCATGAATTTACAAGATTTTGCCATAAGACATAAGCACCCGGACCGACGGTTGCAAGTGGGTTTAGGTATGTTTGAGTTAACCAAATGGCAAGAACTGTATTTTTCTGACCTAAGCTTTGTCCACCTGCAACTGTTCTTCCATACTTTCTACCAATACGTCTACCAAAATAAAATTGCAGTAAACAAATAATAAGTGATGCAGATGCAATTATGATTTCCAGTGTGTAATCACCATCATCTTGTAAACGAATATATTGCGTTATATTTCCAATCACAATTGTTAGGGCTGCAGCCCATACATAGAAAGAAATAATTTGAGCCGACTGAATTTTTTTATGAATAATAGGAGCAAGTTTTAGTACCGTTAGTGCAAGAAAAAAGGGGAGAATTAAAATAGGTATAACGCTAAGAAAGATATGCCAAAATGAGGTAACCAAACTTAAATTACTACTGGTATCACCGACAAAAGAAAGGAATATAGGACCGATTAATGCAACCGAAAGGTTACTGATGATAGAATACGCTGCAGTTACTGAAATACTGCCTCCAAGAAGTCCCGCAACAACAGGCGCAGATGTTGCTGTTGAAGTTAGAACACAAATCATCGCAGCCTGTGCCAGTACTTCATTTAAGGGTTTTAAAACTAAATACACAAGCGCACTGCCAAGATACTGAATAAGTAAAAGTATGTAATGAAATTTGGTTAATCTGATATCACTTAAACTTACTCTACAATAAGATATAAAAAGCATTAGTGCTATCAGAAATGGTAAAATGGGCGAGAGTATTGAAAGTTGTTTATGAAATGCAATTCCCACAACCATGGCAATGGGAAGTAGATATTTTTCAAGAAATTTTTGCATAATTAGTTATAGTAACTTCCAGGGGTATCTATTGTTTCCGGATTTCGAAGCAAATCTCTGTAGTTTATATCAATCATCAGTTGATTCTCATTTATGACAAAATCATTTATAAACTTCTCAATCTCCGGTAGAAAATCTTTCATAGGATAAGATGACACCTCATGTCCAATGCCTTCCATACTATAATAAACGTAAGGATATTGCTCATTTCTAAATCTTTTAATTAAAGAATTTGTTCCGAACATCCCTAACCTAAAGAATCTTGTTTTATTATATGGTACAAGTTTGTCTGCACTTCCATGAAAAAACATTGTGGGAGCAGGGTTCAGATCATACGAAGGTAAACCTTCTTTGCTGTAAATGCCTCCTGCAAAAGAAATTACACCTGCATAATTAAAACTATCGGGGAGAACCTCGGCAGAAGAATGATTGTCTCTATCTTCATAGTCGGCATGAAGCACAGTAATGGCTCCTGCACTCGATCCACTTATGATAAAAAGTTCGGGGTCAATATTTAATTCCTCATGATTCTCCAAAAGAAAATTAGTAGCCGTATACAGATCTTCAACAGCCATTGCGATTGCATTCCGTATTGGTTTGGAGTTAAATAACCCTGGAGCCTTTTGCCCAACCATACCCAAGCGATAGTCTATTGAAACAACTGTAAAACCTTTCTCTGCAAAATAATTGAAATAAGTGAGATCATGTTCAGAGTCACGCTGACCTCCTTTAAATCCCCCTCCAAAAACATAAATCAGGCAAGGCTGTATTTCATTACCAAAAGATCTACTTTTATAAATGTCCATTCTAAGCTCTTTTCCCTCTTTAATAGCATAAATTCTTGTATCCTTGTCTATGTCTACTGTTTGTGCATTAAGGGTAAAAGAAAATAAAAAAAGAATAGCAATAGTATTAAGTTTTAACCTTTTCATAATAAAACTATTGTTCAAATAAAATCAGTTACCAGTTTAAAAATCTTTGCTCTTGCTCTTTTGTAATCATCGTTACAAACAATAACATCAAATTGTGGTGCAAAACTCATCTCATACTCGGCTTTTGACAAACGTCCTTCTATAACCTCCGGTGAGTCTGTGCCTCTCTTTTCAAGTCTCTCTCTAAGTACCTCAATAGAGGGAGGCATTATAAAGATGCTTAATGCTTTGTCACCATAAATCTTTTTTATATTAAGTCCACCAATGCAATCAACGTCGAATATAACATTATTACCTTCAGCCATTATTCGGTCAACCTCTGATTTTAAAGTGCCGTAAAACCTGTCGGGATAAACCTCTTCATACTCTAAGAACTCATCATTATCTATTTTCTCACGAAACTGATCAGGCGTAAGGAAGTAATATTCCACACCATTCTTCTCTTCACCACGTGGCATTCGACTTGTTGCAGAAATAGAAAAATGTATATTTAAATTTTGTGATAGCAGGTATCTAACAAGTGTAGACTTACCTGCTCCTGATGGAGCTGAGATTATAATTAATTTAGCCATATTCTTTAATTATAGTATATTCAAAATCTGCTCTTTAATCTGTTCGAGCTCATCTTTCATTTCAACCACAATTCGTTGCATATCAGATTGGTTAGATTTAGATCCGAGAGTGTTAATTTCTCGTCCAATCTCCTGTGTGATAAAGCCTAACTTCTTTCCTTCAGATTTCTTATTTGTAAGAGTATCTTCAAAGTAGTTGAGATGGTGAGCAAGTCGTGTTTTCTCCTCATTTATGTCAAGCTTCTCCAAGTAATATATAATCTCCTGCTCAAACCTATTCTTATCGTAGTCAATCCCCTCTAATTTCTTTAACTCTTCTAAAATGCGACTTTTAATTTTTTCTATGCGTTCTTCTTCATATGGTTCAATATTAGATAGTAATGTACGTATATTACTAATCTTTTCTTTTAGCACATTTTCGAGCATCTCTCCTTCCTGCTTGCGAAACGATATTAGGTTATCGGCTGCTTTATTTACAGCCCCTAATATGGCATTCCATTCCTCTTCATCGAGTTCTTCAGTCTCCTGTTTCATCACATCGGGAAGTCTCAGTAGTATAGAAAACCAATCTTCAGGCACAGGTATTCCCATTTCTACAGAAGAATTTTCAATATCAATACGATATTGATTTAGGACATTAAAATCTATTTTGGAAGAAACATCTCTCTCGAAAAAGTCAACATTCATAGACAAGTCAACCTTTCCCCGCTCAAGTCGGTTAGAAAGCATATTGCGTAGTTCTATCTCCTTAACCCGATACACTAAAGGGAGTCGTGCATACAAATCAAACTGCTTACTGTTAAGGGATTTTATCTCTATCGTTATTTTCTTATTTGGGAGAACAGCAATAGCTTTGCCATATCCCGTCATTGAGTACGTCATCTCTGTTTTTTATACAAAGATAGAGAATTTGATCGATTTTTCTAAGGTAGGGTAATTTAAAGTTGAAACAGGTTGTTTCTATCAGGCATTCTCTTTTTGTAGATTTTTTCTCTCTTCTTCCTTTATTTTTCTCTCTTCTTTGTCGCGCTCATCTGCCAGTATAAGTAGTTTGCGAGCTTCAACTATATTTGATATTAGCAAAAACACACATGCTGCAGTTGCTAAATATCTGATTGAACCGGGTATAAACACCTCGAATAAAATTATTGCACCAATGAGTAGTCTTACCTCAGTTGGTCCAAAAATACCCGAATCTATTGAGTATTGTCCTCCCACCTTGTAGCGCAGCTGAGCAGTAATCATCTCCCAACCATAAAGTACAACAAAGAAAAATCCGGCATACTTCCAAATCCCGGGAGCATATATTGTAAATCCTGTACCTATAAGAAGTGTTCCTATCCAGTCGACAGTAACATCAAGAGAAAACCCATACCATTTCCGAGGTTTGTTTCTATAATAAGCTAATCTTCCGTCTAACGAATCGCCCAACCAGTTAATAGCAAATCCCAGTAAAGATAGCAATAGCCAATACCTGTTGAAATAAGCACCCAATACAAAACTTGCTGCAACCATAATATTGCCAAAAAGACCTATCCCTGTAAGACCGTCAGAGCTAATCCACGAAGGCACTTTTTGCACTAAATAAGCTATTGTTTTTTGCTCCCATCCACGCAAGATATTTGTTCTTTCTCGTCCGGTTGAGATAAGTCTGAGCGACTTAGCCATCTTTACTTTATCAATATTCATATAGCTGATCAATTTTATTTAGTGAGACGGTATCTCCCTTTCTCATTGCAAATGTAACGAATTATATTTTATGCTACGAATTTGTTACAATTAAAATGTGCTTTTTACTGTGGTTCCCTCATTTGCGAATTATTTTTTTATGTAAGTTTGTAGTATGAAAAAACTATTCAGCTCATCACAAATTGATATTTATAAGCCCGAGTATTCCGAGCTGGATATTCCTTTATCGGGTGTTGTGGCTGCCGGACCATTCACTAATGTTGATGACTTTGTAAGCGAGCGTATCGATTTAAATAAGCTGCTAATAAGGCATCCTGAGGCAACCTTCTATGCCAAGGTTAAGGGAAATTCAATGAGTGGAGATTTTAACGATGGCGATCTATTAGTGGTAGATAAAGCCGAAGAGTGGTCGCATGGCAAAATAGCTCTCTGCTATTTAGATGGTGAGTTTACTGTTAAACGAATAGAAATAGAGAAAGGAGTATGCAAGTTAATGCCCTCCAATCCAAAGTTTAAACCTATCACCATCACTTCTGAAAATACACTTGTAGTTTGGGGTATAATACTCTATTCAATAAGAAAGCATGGTTGATATTTAATTTATATATGATAGCTCTGGTAGATTGCAATAATTTTTATGCATCTTGCGAGAGGGTCTTTAACCCCTCGTTAGTGGGTCGCCCTGTGGTTGTATTATCCAACAACGATGGGTGTGTTATTGCACGCAGTGCAGAGGCTAAAGCAGCAGGTATTGATATGGGTGTGCCTGCATTTAAAGCGGCTGAACTGTTTAAGAGGAACAATGTTGCGGTCTACTCGGCAAATTTTGCATTATATGGTGATATGAGTCGCCGTGTAATGAGTGTTTTATCTCAATTTACACCCAATCAGGAGATCTATTCCATAGATGAGTGTTTTCTCCACCTCTCAGGAATTCAGGAGGATATGTTGCAGTACGGACTTAAAATAAAGGATCGTGTTTGGCAATGGACATCTATTCCTGTGGGTATAGGCATTGCCCCAACAAAAGCCTTGGCTAAATTAGCAAATCGTATAGCTAAAAAGTACCCTGTACAAACAGATGGATGTTATGTGATTGACACAAACGAGAAGCGTGTGAAAGCTCTGAAATGGCTTCCCGTAGAAGATTTATGGGGAGTAGGTCGGAGTGGGGCAAGAAAGCTTTATGCTGCCGGGGTTACCAAGGCTATAGAATTTGCGCAAATGCCGGAGTCATGGGTTCGCAAGCATATGACAGTTACCGGAGTTAACCTTCAGCGCGAGCTTAATGGAATAAACTCAATAGACTTGGTTGACGATAACGAAAAGTCTAAAAGCTTCTCTGTTACCCGTACGTTCGAAAGAGAAGCTGAAAATCTGGAAGAGGTTAAAGAGAGAGTAGTAACTTTTGCCTCATTAGCAGCAGGGAAGCTGCGCACCCAGAAGTCGCTATGTCGCAGATTACAGGTTTTTATTCAGACCAATTTTTATAAAGATGGCGTAGAGCCAATTGCCAGAAGTGTGGAGGTGCGTTTGCCATTTCCCACTTCATCTACAATTGAGATTGTTAAATTTGCTGTGGCAGGATTGAAACAAATATATGAACCAAATCGACGATATAAGAGGGCAGGAGTTATACTATATGACTTCATTGATACTGAAAATTTGCAGCCTTCTTTATTCCCTGAAATGAATTCCGACCCCCGGCACATCAGACTTATGGAAGCGGTAGATAAAATAAACCTTAGAGCAAAAGGGGGAGTGCGACTTGCCTCGCGTGATGTACGCACTTTTAAGATGCATCGTAATCATCTTTCCAAAGAATATACTACTAACATAAATGATATTTTGGAGGTTAAATGTGATTAAATAAAGAAGTACTATGTGTAAGCATAATATTAACAATTGAAAATATTATGCTTATCTTTGCAACTGTTTATCACAGTCATAATAATCAGTCTTCAAAGTAGATATGAACTATAACAATCCAAGAGATGCTGCAAACCTGTTTAGATTGGCAGCTATTGATAAATCTAAACTCACACTTCCGGAATTCGCTCTTATGACCATTTTGGGAGGTGCTTTTATTGCATTTGGCGGTTTGCTCACAGTGATGGTTGCAGGCGGAATGCCGGTAATGGGTGAAGCAAATCCCGGTATTGTGAAATTTATAGCAGGCGCCTTATTTCCTGTGGGGTTGATCATGGTTTCTATTACCGGTGCCGACCTGTTTACAAGTAACTGTGCTTCTTTTACATTTCCTCTATTTAATAAAGAAATTACTCTTGCAAGGGTGACAACTATACTGATTTTATCTTATTTGTTTAATTTTATCGGTTCTCAGTTTATTGCCTTTTTGCTGTCGGCAAATGTAGGGTTATTTGATGTTGATCCCTGGAAGAGTTATTTAATTAATTATTCTGAATTGAAGGTGAATCAGGACTTTATGACAGTGCTATGGAAAGGAATTGGTGCGAACTGGTTAGTGTGCTTGGGTATGTATATGGGATATGCAGGCAAAGATATTACAGGGAAGAGTATTGGTATCTGGATTCCGGTAATGCTGTTTGTTACATTAGGTTATGAGCACTCCATTGCAAATATGTTTTTCATTCCTGCTTCAATTTATGTGGGTGCCGATATTACATGGCTTGAGTTTTTAATTAAAAATTTGATACCGGCAACTATCGGTAACCTTATTGGAGGAGTAGTGCTTGTTGGCATGGTTTACTGGTACCTGTTTTTGAAAAAGAGAAACTAAATTTGAATTTTTATAACTGACTAAATAAAAAACCCCCGTGTACTATATAAATAGTCTCGGGGGTTTATAGATTAATCGCAAACGCCATCAATTGAACAGCTCTGTCCTTTAGTTACCTCAATCTTAATCTCCGGATTAGCCTCTTTCCATTCAGAGTAAGATTTATCCAGCGTTTGCAGGAATGCCTGAGGAGGCTGAGCTCCCGATACAGCATATTTTCTATTGAATACGAAAAACGGTACACCACTAACACCAATTGTGCGCGCTTCCTGTATATCTTGATTCACCAATTCCAGATACTTGTCGTCTGAAATAGCCGATTTTACAACCTCTTCATCCAGGCCAATCTCTTTTCCAATTCTGATTAGTGTCGCATTATTAGCAATGTTTTCACCTTCAGTAAAGAAAGCACTGAAGAAACGCTCTTCTGCCTCATCACCAAGCCCTTTTGTTTTGGCGAGCTGAATTACTCTGTGTGCTTTCTGTGAATTTACCATCACGGCATTATCAAAATTGTAATCCAAACC
>DATGMV010000112.1:0-3540 GCA_035307185.1 Fermentimonas sp.
AACACCTCGGGGTGAAACTGCACTCCCCAAGTATCTTCGCCCTCAATACTATAAGCCGCCCATTCCACATCCTCGGTAGAAGCAATTAATTTAAATTTATCCGGTGCACTCACAATTGAGTCGCCGTGCGACATCCACACCTCGCTATTTTGTTGTAGATTATTAAAAAGGGGATCTTCTTTATCGGTAATATTCAAATGTGCACGACCATATTCACGACTATCCGGCTGTGACACCTCACCACTTGAACTGCTAACCATCAACTGTGCACCATAGCAGATACCTAATACCGGATACTTACCTCTAATATCAGAAAGATCTGTCTTAAATGCATTTTTATCATTCACAGAGGATGGGCTCCCCGAAAGGATTATCCCTTTGACGGTTTCATCACCATGAGGAAACTTATTATAAGGTACTATCTCACAATAGGTATTTAAGTCTCTAACTCGTCTACCTATAAGCTGCGTTGTTTGAGAACCAAAATCGAGGATAATTATTTTTTCGTGCATAATACTAATTTGGAAGTTTTAGAGTGCAAAGATAAGAAAAGTATGAAACTGAATAATTCAATCCGGGCAATATTATACCTTCTCTTATGATCAGTTATTGATTACTTATACATAGCTCGTAATTATATAAGCTATCTATAAGCCATTCATAAGTAATCTTTAGAGAAGACAACCTTCTGATACTGTTAACGGGGCTATTTTTGTGGTATGGCTTGAAAACTTAGCATTGATAAACAGCAACTTTATTAACCGAGCGAAATTTGATATTACTTTAGAGTTTTTTCTTATCTTTGAAATCAGATAATGAGCGATATGAAATTAAAATATATAGTTTTAACAATATTATTGGCTGTTTTCTATCAAACTCTATGCTCACAAACCCTTGATGAGGCAAGAGCTTGGTATCTGGAAGGCAGGTATGCGGAAGCATTACCCATTTTTCAGACAGAGTTTAAGGAAAAGCCAACAGATGCTCCACTAAATCAATGGTTGGGGGTTAGCCTCTTTAAAACAGGGCGGCTCACAGAGGCGGAGCAATATCTTAAGTATGCATCTGAAAAGAAAATTCCGGAGGCATATCTATCTTTGGGTGAACTTTATGTGAAATTGTATAGATTTGAAGAAGCTGAAAAGGAATTTGAAAAATATCAACGTGCGAATCGCAGAAATGAAGAGGCACTCAACAGATTAGAAGAGGCTCGTGAATATGCAGAGAGTATAAAACGTGCAGTTAATCGTACTGAGGATGTGCAAATTATTGATAGTTTGGTTTTACCTAAAAAAGATTTCCTTTCTGCATATAATTTAAGCCTTGAATCGGGCTCTATTATCCCGATAAACGATTTTTTTAAAAATCAGCCTCTTTCAGATAAGACGCTTTTTCTAAACGAAAGGGAGGATAAAATATATTATTCATCGGCCGACTCTGAAGACAAACTGTTTACAATGGAGAAATTACTTGATTCGTTTGGCAATGAGAAAAGACTCCCTGCTTCTATTAACGATTCGGGCAGCCAGGCATACCCTTTTGTAATGAGCGACGGACTTACTATATATTTTGCATCTACCGGGCATCAGTCGTACGGAGGTTACGATATTTATGTTACCAGATACAATCTTGCAAACGATTCATATTTAACGCCAAACCAGCTTAACATGCCTTTTAATTCGACGTTTAATGACTACCTAATGGTTATTGATGAGGAGAAAGGTGTGGGTTGGTTTACTACAGACCGTTATCAGTCGACTGATTCCGTTTGTGTGTATACCTTTATTCCGAATGAACGTATAAGTTTGATAGAAAACGAGGATATTGATTATATGGCAAACAGAGCAATGATTAGTTCTATTGCCAACACATGGAAGGATGGAGCAAATTACAACTCGTTACGAAAGTTGGCTCAACAAAAAGCTGAGATTCCAACTACACAAACTGAAGATTTCATTTTTGTAATAAATGATACTAATACCTACCATTCTCTTGATGATTTTAGAAGCAGCAGAGCAAGATCTATATTTTCACAAGCATTGGGTTTAGAACAGCAACTCAGTAATTTAGTGAAAGAATTAAATGATAAGCGCAATCAGTATAATTCTGAGGGGGTAGTAAACAGCACCCTGAGAGTATCAATTTTAGAGCTTGAGAGAGAGAACAACAATCTGTTTGATGAGGTTGAAAAGCTTAAGATTCAGGCAAGAAACGAAGAGATAAGGAATAACTTTAACTAAAAATCGATATATGACCATTCACATTATTGTTGTAATCTCTGTGATAGTGTTGGGTATACTATTCATGTTGATAGAGATATTTCTGCTCCCCGGTATAAGTGTTGCAGGCATTGCAGGTGCAATATTCCTTATTGGAGGGATAATTTATTCTTACATGTTCTTAGGCAGTACAACCGGTAACATCACCTTAGCTGCTTCTGCAGTAGCACTTGGAGCTACTTTCTTTTGGCTCCTGAAGTCGAAGTCGCTGGAAAAGATATCGCTTAACACAAACATTGACGACAAGGTTGACAATAGCAATTTGCTGAAAGTTGCTGTAGGAGATGTTGGAGTGGCTATATCAAGACTAAACCCTATTGGTAAAGTGTTGGTAAATGACACAGAGATTGAGGGCAAGTCTTACGATGGTGAGTTCATTGAAGAAGAGACAGAGGTTGAGGTAATTAAAATAGAGACATATAACATTCTTGTAAGAAGAAAGCAAGATATATAATAATAAATATAAAACAACTGAGTATTAACAACCAAAATTAAATGATTATGGTGTTTTCAATCCCTTTAATTATTACTATATCGGTAATAATTGTTTTTCTACTAATATTTTTCCATTACGTACCTTTTTTCCTTTGGATTAATGCACTTTCTGCGGGGGTACGTATATCGTTAGTTCAACTATTCCTAATGCGTTTGCGCCGTGTACCACCTCACACAATTGTGTATGCAATGATTGAGGCTCATAAAGCTGGTCTTAAGAATGTTACCCGAGATAATCTTGAGGCGCATTACTTGGCCGGAGGTAAGGTTGAAGATGTTGTTCATGCATTAGTGTCTGCATCAAAGGCAAATATCGACCTAACATTTCAAATGGCAACAGCTATTGATCTTGCCGGTAGAAATGTGCTTGAGGCAGTTCGTATGTCGGTTAACCCAAAGGTGATTGATACACCACCTGTATCTGCAGTGGCTATTGATGGTATTCAGCTAATTGCTAAAGCACGTGTAACTGTTCGTGCCAATATCAAACAGCTTGTTGGAGGTGCGGGAGAAGAAACAATTCTTGCTCGTGTTGGCGAAGGAATTGTTTCATCTATTGGTTCGGCTGTTTCTCACAAATCGGTATTAGAGAATCCGGATTCAATTTCTAAACTCGTTCTAAAAAAAGGACTTGATGCCGGTACTGCATTTGAAATTCTATCTATCGATATTGCCGATATTGATATAGGTAAAAATATTGGTGCTGTACTTCAGATGGATCAGGCTCAGGCAGATAAAAACATTGCACAGGCACGTGCAGAAGAGC
>DATGMV010000113.1:0-8973 GCA_035307185.1 Fermentimonas sp.
TTAGTCAGAAGTTAACCGATTTTAAGCTCGATTTGTATGAAGAGGAGATTTTCGTGTTTACGCCAAAAGGTGATCTGTTTAAGCTACCAAAAGGTGCAACGGTATTAGATTTTGCTTTCTCGATACATTCTAAACTTGGCGCTACTTGTGTCTCGGGAAAGGTAAATGGCAAAAACGTACCTATAAAATATAAGCTTAATAGTGGAGATCAGGTTGAAATAAACACATCGTCTCATCAGTCGCCAAAGCAAGACTGGCTTAGCAGTGTTGTAACTTCTAAAGCTCGCACAAAAATACGCCAACTTCTGAAAGAAGAGGCAAGCAAACAGGTAGATATTGCCAAAGAGACTCTCTCACGGAGAATGAAGAACCGTAAGATTGAATTGGATGATTCACTGCTAATGCAGTTGATTAAAAAGTTGAGATATAAAACTGTTACCGAGTTTTTTGTAGATATTGCCAATGGTAAAAATGATGTCAATTGGGTTATTGACCGATACCTTGAACTCGGACAAAAAGAGAACGAGTTTAAAGAGAGCATGTCTTCGATTAGTGCTGAGGAATTCACTTTAAAAACTCCTGAACATGAATTAGCAACGAGCGACGAGTTGATTATTGATCAGAACCTAACGGGTGTAGATTATAAGTTGGCTAAGTGTTGTAACCCTATTTATGGTGACGATATTTTTGGATTTGTTTCAACTCAGGGTATTAAGATACATCGATCAAGCTGTCCTAATGCGCATGACTTGTTTTCTCGCTTTGGATACAGAGTTATTAGAGCCCGCTGGTCGGGGAAGACCGGTTCTTCGAGTTATACAATTGTTTTGAGGGTAATTGGTAATGACCAAATTAATATAGTAGCAAATCTGATGTCAATCATTTCAAAGGAAGAAGGAGTGCATATGAGATCAATTTCCATAGATTCAAACGATGGCTTGTTTCAAGGAAATATTGCAGTAATGCTTGCAAATACCTCTATTCTTGAGCAACTTATAAAGAAACTAAATGCAGTTAAAGGTGTTAAATCAATTACAAGGCTTAGTTAATTATTAGACTCATCAATAATATCGTTAGTTTTATGTTCTGGGGATGTTTGCTCTTCATCGTTCTGGTCTTCATCGTTCTGCTGAACTTCAGGTATCTCAAAATTGGCTAATAGTTGTTGTATATATTCCTTTTCGAGTTCCTGAGGACGTAGTATTTCATCACCAAATTTTATCATATCAATATCAATAACAACCTTACCTTGATATTTATCTTTGGGAGTCCTACCAACAGCTCTCTCTGTTTGTTTTAATTTGTCTAATACCTCACCCTGAGACATATTGGTATTGAAACATGCAAGTATATTTCTAAATAGATATTTAAAATTCTCATCTTCCGGCTCTGAAAGTATGGGTTGACTAAAAACTATATCAGGGTAGAGATATGAGAGCATTCTCTTTGCTTTATCTATGTTAGTTTTGGCGAACGTATTGGAACCTATGCTAAGTAATATTGTGCTCATAATGATAAATTGAAATACAAACATACAAAAAAAAAGCATTTAGATAAAGATCAGATATAAAAACAGAAGAATCTTTCTACTAATAATCATTAAATGATATACTTTTGACTAATTCCTAATGTCTTACATGCATGTTTTTGCAAATTAAATTAAATGGAGCTAACTAAAATTTTCCCTGCAACTTCCCCGTTAACATTTCGTTTCTCACCATATGCTACATTTCTGTTGTTGAATCTTTTTACTATAATATCTATTGTATCCTTTCCAATACCTTCTTCGGAAAGACGGGTGGTTAGACCGAGAGATCTATAAAACTCTTCCGTTTTTTCAATTGCTCTTTCAACTCTCTCATTTTCTGCGCCTTCAGTGATATTGAAAACCCGTTCTCCATATTGCAGAAGCTTATAGTGCTTTTGCTCTTTGAGTACCCTTAGTGTTCCCGGCATTACAATTGCGAGAGTATGTCCGTGGGTAGTGCCATGTATAGCAGTTAGCTCGTGTCCAATCATATGCGTTGCCCAGTCTTGTGTTACTCCCATTCTTATAAAATCATTAAGAGCAAGCGTTGCAGATAGCATAAAATCTGCCATCAGATCGTAATCCTTTCTGTTGGCCAAGATCTTGGGAGCGATATCTATAATTGTTAGAAGAAGACCTTCGGCCCATCGGTCCATAATGCGCGATTGCCCCGTAGTAGTCATATACTGCTCCAGTACATGAGTAAAAGCATCGGCAAGTCCGCATGCAATCTGATGATCAGGAAGTGAGTATGTTACTTCGGGATCCAGAATTGAAAACTGAGGGTATCCTCCTCCAAACGAATATTTTTCTTGTGTTTCTTCTCTTGTAATTACTGCACCGCTATTCATTTCAGAGCCTGTAGCCGGTAGGGTCATAACAGAAGCATAAGGTATTTGTTTATCGGTAAAACCGTTAAGTACTATTTCCCAGGCATCGGTTTCTGATAAGATGCCTGCTGCAATTAGTTTTGTGCCATCGAGTACGGAGCCACCTCCTACAGCCAAAAGAAAGTTTATGTTATTCTCTTTTCCTTTTTTTATGGCTTTTCTGAGAGTCTCCACTTGAGGGTTTGGCTCAATGCCCCAAAATTCAGTATATTCTCTTCCTTTAAGTGCATTAATAACCTGATCATAAATACCATTTTTTTTAACACTCCCCCCACCGTAGGTTATCATTAGGTTTACATCATCAGGTATTAACTCGGGTAATAACTCAATTTGCCCCTTACCAAAAACAAGTTTTGTTGGATTTTGAAAAATAAAGTTGTTCATAATGGTTGTATGTTTCATTATGAACATAGGTAGAGATTAATTGTTCAATAATGAAAGAAGTAAAATCTGTAGTTTAATATATCTTAATGGTGGAGCAGATACTTAAGTTATTTACTCTTGATAAAATGAACTATATCAAGTTCAGAGATGAAATTATTGAACTTTATATTCAAGCCTTTACCACTGGTGATTTTGCACAACTTTT
Source organism: Fermentimonas sp. (assembly GCA_035307185.1). GTDB lineage: Bacteria > Bacteroidota > Bacteroidia > Bacteroidales > Dysgonomonadaceae > Proteiniphilum. The sequence continues at coordinate 3,008 of DATGMV010000113.1, forward strand.
AACTCGTGATTCGGTAGTAAGCACATTGGATGAGATTATTGATGCAGGGCAAGGGTTAATGGCATTTATTGAAGGCAAACTTGTTGGGATGCTTGCTGCAACTCCCTTAATTGAACACTTAGATTATCAATTTGATGGATATGATGATATTGAAGAGTGTAAGGCAATATATATTAACGAATTAATGGTTCATAGCGAGTTTAGAGGAAGGGGCATTGCAGATAAAATATTGAGAGACTTCTTAGAAAAGACCGCATATGATTACTCATATGCAGTAATAAGGGTATGGGAGAAAAATGTGCCTGCACTCTCTTTGTATAAGAAATTTGGTTTTAAGCAGATAGCTCGAATTACGCAAAAAAAACAAAAAAGTACCGGTGACGAGTTACTTATGGATAAAATATATTTATATAAAAAACTACATAACTAATCATAGATAATGAAAGATTTACAAGCAAAAACTATTGACTTACGATCAGGTTCCCCTGAGAAGAAAAAAGAGGAGTTAAGAGATTATTTTTTGAAAACATGGACTATTGATGAGCTGTTATATAGACAGTTGAAGTCGGATGATGTTTTTTACAAACGTGGTGATCAGCTGAGGCATATTATTCTCTTTTATCTTGGTCATACCGCAGTGTTTTTTATTAATAAACTTTATCTGGCAAAACTAATTGATAAGCGTATCAATGCTGACTTTGAGTCTATTTTCGCAATTGGAGTTGATGAAATGAGTTGGGATGATCTAGATAATAATCATTACGACTGGCCACCGGTTTCCGAAGTGCGTGACTATAGAGATAAGGCTAAAGAGGTTATTCTAAAGGTAATTGATGAAACTCCTCTTGAGATGCCTATCAACTGGGAGAATCCATTTTGGATGATTATGATGGGAATTGAGCATGAAAGGATACATTTGGAAACATCGTCTGTATTAATTCGTCAGTTGCCTTTGGAGGATGTAGTTCCTAACCTTTTTGGTAAAAGGTGTGAAACAACAGGAGATGCTCCGGAAAATAAAATGATTCCAGTTAATGGAGGTGTAATTAAATTAGGTAAGCAGCCCGATTTTCATCTTTATGGATGGGACAATGAGTATGGAAATTACGAAGAGGAGGTTTCTGATTTTGAAGCAGCTAAATATCTTACTTCAAATGTAGAGTTTCTGGAGTTTATAGAGGATAACGGATATAATAGAGAAGAGTTTTGGACCGAAGAGGGGTGGAGTTGGCGAAATTTCAAACAAGCACAGATGCCTCTTTTCTGGAGAAAAGATGAAAGAGGGTATCGCTTGCGTTTAGTTGCAGAAGAAATTGAGATGCCTTGGAGCTGGCCGGTTGAGGTTAACTATTTGGAGGCTAAAGCTTTTTGCAACTGGAAGAGTGCTAAAACCGGTAAGATTTACAGGTTGCCTACAGAAGCAGAGTGGTATATACTTCATGGTACTGCAGGACTGACAGATGTAACTGAGTGGGATATAGCACCCGGTAATATTAATCTGGAACATTTTGCTTCTCCTTGTCCGGTAAATATGTTTGAGCAAGGTTCGTTTTTCGACGTTATTGGTAATGTTTGGCAATGGACCGAAACACCTATCACAGGTTTTCCCGGATTTAAGGTGCACCCCATGTATGATGACTTTTCTACTCCCACATTCGACGGAAAGCATAATTTGATAAAAGGAGGGTCATGGATTTCAACAGGTAATGAAGCAACAATACACTCTAGGTATGCATTTAGAAGACATTTCTATCAACATGCAGGTTTCCGTTATATTGAATCTGATAAACCTTTAAAGATACAACAAGCAGATTATGAAACTGATGAGGAGGTTACTATCTCCTGCGAAGAAAATTGGAATATTGAAGATTCCTCCCATGATAGTAGTATGGCAAAGCAGTTGGCCTTATTAGCCCAAAATTTGCTTATTGACAGAACTGATGCAAAAGTTTTAGACATAAATGCAGATACGGGCAGACTTGCTTTTGAGTTGGCACGTCATTTTACTAATGTTACTGCACTCGATTTCACTGCCCGAATGATTAGGATACCAATTCAACTGCAAGAGCAGGGATATGTTAGATATACCATGAAAGATGAGGGTGAACTGGTTTATTATCGTGATATAGTTCTTGATGATTATGATCTTTCTGATATTAAAGATAGAGTTGTTTTTATGCAAGCCGATGCTATGAACCTTAAACCAAATTATAGTGGATATGATATGATTATTATTCCGGCTCTTCTTGAAGAGTTGAGCGATCCGTTGTTGTTTTTATCACAGATACACAATAGACTGAATCATTTTGGATATCTGATTATTGCATCTGACTATGAGTGGGATTTAAACAAAACACCACGTGATAAGTGGTTGGGTGGGTTTAAAAAGGATGGAGAGCCTGTTACTTCTTTCGATAGTATCAAAAAAGTTTTGGAGCCTGAGTTTGATATGATTGTTGAGCCAAGAGATATTTTACGAAAGGTGAAAAAGTCGTCAAGAGTTATCGATAATCGGCTATTGCAACTAACCGTTTGGATGAAAAAAGAATAATTAATTAAACCATCTGGTTAGTGCTCCGAACACATTTTCGTTCTCTCTTCTCCTTTTTTCGGCAAGATCGGCAGAGGAGGGAACGAATACTTTTAGTCCTTTGTGTATCATTTTTACATTAACTTCACTACCTGTATGAACAGGTTCACCATCGACATGCATTACTCCCGCTTTTGATCGTTTTATATTAAGAGTACGGGTTAGCAGTGATGTCATTTTGCTATTTTTATCGATGTTTTTGGTAAATAGCTGAATTGTTGTTTGTGGAATTTCAAGTGCGTTGAGTGGTTTTAAAATTGAAACGTTCATCTTTCCGTCGTCCATACTTGCACCAGGTGCAATATAAGCTTCGTTACCATATTGAGAGGCATTTGCACATGTGAGGATGAATGCTTTTCCTGTTAGTTTACCATCATCATAGGTGAGCTCATACTCCTCGGCCCTGAAATCTACAACACTCTCCAGAACATTGCGGACATAGCCAAGCGGACCTCGTTTTTTTTCTTCTGCAAATTTGTCACTAACAAAGGCATCGAAACCGAAACCACATGTACAGAAGAATATATGATCGTTTGCTATGCCATAATCTATAACTCTGGTGTTTGCATTTAATATTATATTAAGTGCCTTTTCTGTATCTAAAGGAATTCCAAGCTCACGAGCAAGACCGTTCCCTGAGCCGTATGGCAATATTCCAAGAACGGTATCGCTGTTTATAAGCTCTCTGGCTACTTCATTTACTGTACCGTCGCCACCGGCAGTGATAACAAATTTAAACTTCTTCTTAACTGCATGACGTGCAATTTCAGAAGCGTGATTGGGGTATCCTGTTACCCGAATCATCAAATCATATTTTTTCTGATCAATTGCTGCTGCTACCTCTTCAGGAATATTCTTTTTAGATTCTGTTCCCGAAATAGGATTAATAATCAGACATACTTTGTCTTTAGCCATACCTGATGTTAACTGTAACGTTTTAAGTACTCAAACTAAACAAATATAACACTATTTTGTTTTTTGTTAATATAATTTGTCCTATTAGCCATTGTTGACTACTTTTGTTTCGGAAAAAAAATATAATTAAAATCTCTCAATGCAATCATCCTTTATACTGATTATTATTGCGATATACTTTGGGATACTGATGCTTATATCATATCTGACAAGTAGAAAGGGCTCTGGTAACGATGAGTTTTTTCGTGCAAATAAATCATCTAAATGGTTTGTGGTAGCTATTGCAATGATAGGTACCTCGATTTCGGGGGTAACTTTTGTATCAGTACCCGGAATGGTTCGGAACTTAGACATGACATACATGCAGATGGTACTTGGATTCTTTTTTGGATACCTTGTTATTGCATATATTTTATTGCCTCTCTATTATAGACTAAACCTTACAACAATTTATGGTTATCTGCAACAGCGTTATGGACGAAATTCTTATAAAACGGGTGCTTGGTTTTTTCAACTTTCAAAGATTGTAGGTGCTGCAGCAAGGCTGTATTTGGTTGCTCTTATTTTGCAAACTCTTGTTTTTGACGCATGGGGTGTACCTTTTGTTGTTACTGTTATTGGTATTATACTGATAATATGGTTGTATAGTCATAAAAGTGGTATCAAGACGATTATATGGACAGATTGGTTGCAGACGATACTTTTTATAACTGCATTGGTACTTATTGTTTGGCAGATTTCAACAAGACTCAATTTTGATTTTGCTGACACAGTTAGTGCAATAAAAAGCAGTTCGCATTCACGAATTTTTGTTTTTGATGATTGGGCAAGCACTCAAAATTTCTTTAAACAATTCTTTAGCGGTATGTTCATTACAATTGTAATGACCGGTTTGGATCAGGATCAGATGCAGAAAAACTTAACAATTAGAACTTTAAAAGATGCACAGAAAAATGTTGTTTCATACGGTTTAGCATTTGCTCCTATTAACTTTTTGTTTCTTTGTCTTGGTGTGCTATTGTTGATATTTGCGAAGCAGAACGGTATTGTTTTGCCTGATGTTTCAGATAATATTTTACCCGTAATTGCAAGTGAGTATCTTGGTCCTTATGTATTGGGAATATTTGTAGTTGGTATTGTAGCAGCTGCTTTTTCGAGTGCAGACTCTGCATTAACTGCACTTACAACATCATTTTGTGTTGATATTTTAGATATGAAAGCAGTTTCTCAAACTAAAGAGCAAGAGAAGAAAGATATAAAAACAAGAAGAATAGTTCACTTAGGGATAAGCGTAGTTTTTGTTTTGATAATACTTATAATTAAAGCAATTGGCTCTGATAGTATAATCACTGCGATATATAAACTGGCATCGTATACATACGGACCACTATTGGGGTTATACTTTTTTGGTCTTTACTCAAGAGTTAAGCCGGTTGACAAGTATGTTCCGTATGTTGCAATTGGAGCACCAATATTATGCTTTATCATTGAGATTGCAATGTTGCAATTATATAATTACAGAGTAGGTTATGAGCTTTTATTGTTAAATGGTTTAATTACCGGTATAGGTTTATGGCTAATTTCTGCCAAAAATAAGAGAATGCTTAATTAAGAATAAGAGGATATGATTATAAAAAGTGCCGAATTTATTGTAAGTAATAGTGATTATACGAAATGCCCTGATGGAGGAAATCCGGAATTTGCATTTATAGGACGCTCTAATGTTGGCAAATCTTCATTAATTAATATGATTACCAACAGGAAAGGTCTTGCAATGACGTCCTCTAAACCGGGTAAAACAACGCTTATTAATCATTTTTTGATTAATAATCAATGGTATCTCGTTGATTTACCAGGCTATGGATATGCTCGCAGAAGTAAAGAAGGAAGAGAGAAGTTAAGAGAAATTATTGAAGATTACATCCTTGAAAGAGAACAACTTGTAAATCTTTTTCTTTTAGTTGATGTTAGACATGAGCCACAGCAAATTGATATTGAATTTATGGAATGGCTGGGAGAAAATGAAGTGCCATTTTCCATTGTTTTTACAAAAGCCGATAAAATAGGTCCGGTTCGTCTTAAGTCAAATGTTGAGGCTTATAAAGCAAAACTTTTGGAGAGCTGGGAAGAATTGCCTCCTGTTTTTGTTACATCATCTGAGAAAAAACAGGGTAGGGAAGAGATTCTTAATTATATTGGTCAGATTCAATCGGAGTTACTGTAGGTTTGTTTGTATATCAAACAAATACAGCTTATATTTTCTGATTTTTATATTAACACATGCTCTTAAAAAAAGAAATTTGATTAACTTTGTAGGTTAATATAAAAATAGTGATGAATTGTATTAATTATCACATTATAAAATTCGAATTTTAATGAGAAAGATTTTATTTATTTTAATCGCATTTATGACATTAATTGCATGTAATGAATCCCAAAAAAGTGGTGATCATGGGAGCAT
>DATGMV010000114.1:0-3259 GCA_035307185.1 Fermentimonas sp.
TCACAAACTATAACCTCCTTAATCCTATCAGATATACTTATAAGATCACCAAGCAAGTATCCTATATTATTTTCCTCATCACGTGCAGGAATCAGAATCGACAACGAGGGCATTTCTTCTGAAACATCAGTTAACGGCAAACGTTCTTTAAATAGAAGATTGACAAGGGCAACAATCAGTTGCAACAGAGCAAATGCTAGTATTAAATTGCCTACGAAGTGTATCATTCGGTACGTTTAGTTTGAATTGCAATACAATCAGTGTAAAAAAGGTTATATGCCTCCTCTAATGATTCACAGCAGAAGGTTCCGTTATAATCTCGCAAATAGATATACAACGATGGCTTAGGGTGTGCCAGATAATCTATCATATTTACCGACATCAATAGTTGCACCTCCCCTTCCCTACCCTTTAGAATATGTTCTACTCCCTTTTCGAAATGAAATTTATTGCAGTAGAGCGACTGTAATTTACCCTGAGGATAAATGAGTACCATATTTGCAGGATCGTGCAGTAGCGATGCAGCGTATTGCAACGACTCTATAACCTCTCGGCTATTTCTTTTTATAGAGAAACCTCCGGTATAATTAAAGAAACGATAACGCAGTAATTGATCTTCCTGCATCATGAAATGAAACTTACGCTTCGCAACTTTAAGTTTTAAATACATTCCCCAAAAGCCGTCCCACCATCCTATATGATTGCCAATCAACATTACCGGTTTACCTGAGTCTGAAAACGAACCATCTATGGTTACATTGCGAAAATGGCGTTTAAGCAGCCAAAGAGTATAACGCTGAAAGAACGGATAGATAAAGAAATGGTGTTTTGAATGGAGCATATAAACTTTGTTATGTAAATTAAGATCAGTTAATCAACAATATAAGCAGAAAGAATAAAGTCTGCACCACAAATAGAGGAAGCGCCATCTGATTACGGTCGCGCAGATTCAATGCATAACGTACAGAATGAAAGAAGAGAGCCAAAATGCCCCACATCAAGTAGTTCTGCAAAGGAACGATATCATTCTTCCACGACCACATATTCATTGTTGGTGCTACTTGCTCCATTATAACATCATACCCAACCATCAACAGCGATGGCCATATTATGCCATTTAGCAGGTTGCGTTTCAGCGGAGAGAAAATTGCAGAAGTTAGGTAAATCATCAAAACCCAATTCAGACCAATAATTGGCGGAGTACCCACAACTTTCGGACCCAGTCCACTTCCATAAAGATAATCGCCAAACAATACACCCGTATTTACACCCCACATCTCTACCAGGAATCCAGCAACAAAAACAAACGAATAATAAAACACTCTTTTATGTTGCTTCTCACTTCTGAGGTCGCTGCTGTAATAAACCAATATTGCAAATGAGAGTAATAACATCAAGGGTGTTAACCTAATAAAAATGCCATGAGTAAACGGAATACTAAAGCCAACAACCCCCACGGCATATATAACCGCAATACGTTTTATCATTTTGTTACTAACCTCTGTCATTTATATGTTTTTAAAGGCATCATCTGTAAGACAAAAAGGTTAAACCCCCTCCTCAATGCTAACCTCTGAAGTCATATACTGATGAAATATCATTTTAAACCACTCCGTGAAGCATTCCGGATTAAGCTCCATTTTGCTTTGCAATTCCTCAGTTGAAACATAACGCCAGTCGTCAACCTCATCCGGATGTGGTTGAGGAATATCGTTGCTGGTATATGCAAACACCCTGTCATACTCATACTCAGTTAAATTCTCATCAACCTTAGCACGATAAACGAAATCGAAAAGATGAATCAATTCTTTATTGGCATCCATCCCCATCTCTTCATTTAGTCGTCTACGAGCAGCAACTGCATGCTCCTCGCCAGGGTAAGGATGCGTGCAACATGCGTTAGTCCATAGGCAGGGCGAGTGATACTTACCCACAGCCCTTCGATGAAGTAGCCAGTGGCCCTCAGAATTAAAAACAAGTACCGACACCGCACGATGCAGCGTAGGTGTAATATGTGCATCTAATTTATTCATAGTACCAACGGGATTATCATTCTCGTCAACAAGTACCACCAACAGTTCGTTATCCTTCATACTTTTCAATCTTTAGTTTGTTTTTAATCATGGTATTTAGCAACAGTCTAAATTTATCTGCGTTATGCACTCTTATTCTGCGTGCAATAAGTTTTTTTGCGGGAGTATTACGTATCTTGTCTAGCAGTCTAAGGTAATAGCGGTAGGCAGTCAAAACCGCCAGTCGTGAACTGTCGGGCAGCCTAATAATACCCTTAAATGCTTCGTTAAAATCACATTGTATATCATTTACCAGCTCATGCTTTACTTTATCATCAAAATGTTCCAGCGAGAATCCCGGAAAATATGCACGTCCCAGCTCAGTTACATCCTGCTGCAGATCTCTCAAAAAATTCACCTTTTGAAAAGCAGAACCAAGTCTCATTGCGGGAATCTTCAACTCATCAAAAAGTTTTTTGTTATCTCCACAAAAAACACATAAACACATCAAACCTACTACATCGGCCGACCCATAAATATAACTATCAGTCTCCTGACGCGAACTATACACCTTTTTATCAAGATCACTTTTCATGCTTTCTAAGAACGACCTGACATAAGAATCTTCTATATCATAATTATTTACGGTTACCAAGAAAGAATTAATAACCGGGTTACTGCAAACCCCATTCTCCCTTGCAAAATCATATTCAGACTCAAACCTGTTGAGTATAGCCCGCTGATCAAACCCGCTAAAAGAGTCAACAATCTCATCAGCTAAGCGCACAAAACCGTATATGCCATAAATAGCTTCTCTTACAGGTGCAGAAAAAAGCTGAGTGGCAGAATAGAATGAGGTGCTATAATGCTTAGTTACCTTTTTACTCATCTCAAAAGAAAGAACTGTGTACTTCGAGAACTCCGTTTGTCTCACTTTCATGGTGGGTGCTTTTAAAAATATTGATTTACGTCACTTTATTTGAACTTCACAAATATAAATAAAGTTTCTCAATTCCAATAGTTGCATTATATATATATAACAACCTGTGTTTTAAACTTTCACTGCATCCATCATTTTCTTAGCCAGAACATCAGTAGCCATTGGTTTCAAAGACTTCATCAGTCCAAGTCGATTAAAGAAACCAATCACCTTCACACCCATCTTTTCCATTTTCCTGTCACTCTCTTTTCTTATTAGTGATGGTGGTTTAAAGATCAACAATTTGGGAAACCCAAGATTAGTTACA
>DATGMV010000115.1:0-2487 GCA_035307185.1 Fermentimonas sp.
TGATGTGAAAGCTTTCTTCATAGTTTATTGTAGGGATCCCAATACTTACTCCTACCATCCATTGGTCATTGAATGCTATACCTGTTCCAATAGCAAACTCGCTATGATTACCTTCTCTAGTAATATTGTATTTTTGTGTGATAGGAATGTTTAAATACGAAACGAAATAGTCGTTATCTATAATTCCTATAATCCCAGATTCAAAAGCAAGACTCGCTCCAAATAAATAGTCATTCATAGCGCTTGTGCTGTCAGCACCATTATTATTTAATTCCTCCACATAAATGTCGCTGTAAGAGCTTTTACTGTTTACACCATTAGCTTTGATTTGATAGTTGAAGCTGTTTAATCTTTGGTAAGACCCAGCTACTGTGATGCTTTTGATGTTGGAGAAACTTCTTTTTGGCACATAAGCTAAGCCCGCATTGTTGATCTGAAAAGAATTTTTTTGTGATGTTGTGCTTGAGTTTAGATAGTTGTTCTTGCTATTTGTTATATTAAATCCTGCCGAAATATTAAATTCAGATATACTGATTTGAGCCAAGCCTGCAGGATTAAAGTTTAAAGTTGATATTTCACCTCCAATAGCGGAAGTGGCATTGCCTAAAGCTGAAGATCGCGCACTTCCAATTGACATAGGAGTGCTATATCTCAAAGCATCTATCTCGGATTGAGCATGTACAATTGTAATAGAACTGATAATGGCTAATAACTGGAGTAGATATCTCATATTGCGATGTGTGTTTTACTTTTTAAGGTCACCAAAATAATTCTATTTGTTCGTTCTGTTCATTGAGCCACCACTTCTTCCTCCTCCGCTTCCACTACCAATGCTGCTTCCTCCGCTATTTCTTCCACCACTTGATCTATTTGAACTATAGCTAGGTGAGCTTCCTTCTGGAGAAGAATTAGATGGACTATACCTTTTGGGAACTTCTCTTTGTTGTATCGTTCCTCCACTTCTGCCTCCAGGAGAGGTTTTGTTAGGAGCAGTTTTGATATTTGATGGTTGACTTGGTTCAGCACGTTGGTATCTGTTCGGGACCTCTCTACTAGGTCTTTGTTGCTGGTTCATTCTTGGCGATACTGGCGGTGGAGTGGCTGAAGGTGCGACTCTTGTATTATTGTTTTTTGGAGTAACCTTCATATTCCCTCCGCTATTTTGGTTGTCTTGAGGAGTTCCATAATCAGAGCCTCTGTTAATATTTGTTTTACCTCCAGGAAAGCTGTTTCTAGGGCCATTGTAATATTGGTTGCCGTAGTTGCCTGGTCTTGGAGCATAATATTGTTTATTGCTCTTGGGGTACTTATCATATGGATAAAAATAATGGTTTCCCCAGCCATGATAAGGGTATCTATATGGATCTGACCAGCCATAATAAGAATAAGGAGAGTACCAATTGTTGTAGCCTAAGTAGAATGGATATCTACTCCATCCAAAATGGAAAGAAGGTCTATAAAATGAATTCCATCTGTGATAGCTAGGATAGCCAAAAGTACTGCCCATTCCTATACCATAACTGAATCCATCGTTAAAACCTGTGTAGTAAGGACTGTAATAATCAAATCCAGAGCTTCCACCATGAAATCTTCTAATTCTGTCAGTATAGTCTCCGTATACTCTTGATTGTTGGTCATCCACATATCTGTTGTCTTGATATTCACTATTGTTTTGTGTATATGAAGGCTCTTGATAATTAGATGAATTATAAGCAGTATTAGAGTTTCTTTTCTTTTCAGAATAAGTAGGGCGAGTGTTATATACATCGTCATAGTGTTCATAACCAAGGCGACTACTAGAGCTGCAACTTGATAAGAGCATAATGCCCAAACTCAGTAAGATTAATAAATTTTTCATAGTTTCATTTTTTAAGCTCGCGTGAAGGATAATTAAATCTTATCTTTGCACTTTGTATTATAATAACAAAATACAAAAAATAAGTTTCAAAAAACATACCATTTTTTAAGTATGAGCAAACATATAACAAGCAGAAGTGAAGATTACTCTCAGTGGTACAATGATTTAGTACTCAAGGGAGGATTAGCAGATTACTCAGCAGTAAGGGGATGTATGGTCATAAAACCTTATGGCTTTGCACTATGGGAAAACATTAGAGACGTGCTAGATAAAATGTTCAAGGACACAGGTCACGTGAACGCTTATTTTCCGTTATTTATTCCTAAAAGTTTTTTGAGTAAAGAAGCTGATCATGTTGAAGGTTTCGCGAAAGAGTGTGCTGTTGTTACTCATTATAGGTTGAAAAATGATCCAGATGGAAGTGGTTTAATTGTAGATCCAGAAGCGAAATTAGAGGAAGAGTTAATCGTTCGCCCTACGTCAGAAACTATTATCTGGAATACGTATAAAAATTGGATTCAATCATATAGAGACTTGCCTATACTTGTCAATCAGTGGGCAAATGTTGTTCGATGGGAAATGAGAACAAGATTGTTTTTAAGAACAGCTGAGTTTTTGTGGCAAGAAGG
>DATGMV010000116.1:0-2798 GCA_035307185.1 Fermentimonas sp.
GTTGGTTAGGAGTTGGTAGGTAGTTGGTACATCCATTATTCAGTAATGGCAATTGTCATATTGCTAATTTTATGCAAAATTACTTATATCTTTGTATAATCGGTTTTCGGACAGCTTAAAAAAAAGGCTGTTTTTTTTAAACAGCCCCTAATCAAATCATATATATCTTTATGTCAAAACCGCATAAAGAAATCCCACGTCTCTTTTGCAACCCAATTAACATCTGAACCTGGGTCTTTAACGTTCTCGGTATGGCCACCCACAAATGAACCAAACAATACAGGATATTCTTCGGGAAGTCCTTCAAATTCTGTTGTTATATGAGTTGGAGTTGTGGCAACTGGTACCTCGGGCAATTCTGTTAAGCCATTATTCTCTAGATGCGTTAATACGCAATATTTGCCACCTTGTTTGAGTTCATCAGAGTTAACAAACTTGCAAAGTCCGTCCTCAGTGCCAGTTACACTATAGAAGGCTAGGGGTTTGCCTGTGTTTTCGGGAAGATAAATATTCCAGTTGGCCGGTGCATAACATGCAACAGCACGCAAATCATCCTGAAAAGCCAATGATAACGAGTATGTAAACATTGCGCCAAAACTAAAGCCGCAGCTAAATACTCGTGAAGTATCGATACTCAATTTATCTTTAAACAATTCGAGCATATCGGCAAAAAAGATATGATCTTTGTTGTCTCTTCCGCGCCAAGGAGAACGATCGGTGTACCCCTCAGGAGCTACAAAAATAACATCAACACCATCTTTTTCGGCATAAGTTTTAAGTCCATAAAAGTTCTGATCAACCATTGTTTGCATATTCCCACCCATCATATGCATCGCAAAAATTAAACGGTATGTTTTATTTTTATCGTAGTCTTCGGGGATATCAATGGTGTATTTTCGCTCTAAATCTGCACTTGTCATTGTGTATGTACCGCTCTTAAAATCGCCCAGTTCTTTACCATAACCGGAGCTTGGTGTTGGAGCATTATTTAATTTACGGGCTTCATCAATAGTTTGTGCATTGAGCGTTAAGAATGAAGCTAGCAGGATAAATAAAATGAATGTTTTTCTCATTATATATTGTTTTAATTGATATATTAACTGTAAGCAATTTCATTATTCAATAGGAACCATAAATTTCATTAATTCTTTGTCGTGGTTATAAACAATCTTACTTTCATTATCAAAGTACATTGTAGCACCCTCTTCGGCAGTATAAGGCTTCCATTCTGGTAGTACGCCCTCAACATTTGGGTTGGCCGTTTTAATAAAATTAATCCAAGCAGAACTCATTTTGTCGGCCATTGCCCAAGCTTCTTCGGTGTCACCTGTCCAATCTGCCCTTAAATCAACAGTATTGAATGCTAAAGGAATGTCTAATCCGTGGAAAGAACCTTTAGACGCATCATCAACGCCACTTTTCCATGCTAAGAAATAAAGATACAGATGAGCGGATGTCTCTAACGACCTTGCATCGGCGGTACGTATGGTATATGGTCTGAAAACCTTATCAATAGAAAGAAGGTCTTGAGGAGTATAATCTGGATAAGCCTCTGCATAAAGCTCAATGTATTTGTCGGTATTCTTACCATACTCTTTCTCTAATCGTTCTTTTGCCTGCTCTAATGTAAGATCTTTTTCGCCATAAAATACGGGCATCATCTCATTAAGCGTAGAGCCCATAAGAATAGGTATATCCTTAGAAAATTCGGCAAAAGTGGGGCTAAATGGTTGCTGCACCAAAATAACGCCATCGACAGAAGGAGCAAAGCCATACATTCCTTGAGAGCCAGGACGTCTTGGTCCAGATATCTTGGCAATTGACTCGTTTCCTGCTTTCACAAGATCCAGGTAAGGAATAGTATCAAGTTTTTCAACTTCGTCGGGTGCAATTCCTAATGTTTCAAGAACCGCCAATCCAAGCGCCTGAGATTTTTCTTTATCCATATTGTTAATGATAGTTCCACTTTGAATAATTGCTTTATGAAACAAACCATTTGCTGATGGCATGCACATTAGTGTACCAACTTTACCGCCACCACCAGATTCACCACAAATAGTAACATCGGCAGGGTCACCACCAAACTTCTCGATATTCGCTTTCACCCACTCCAGTGCTTTTACAATGTCGAGCATACCAACATTGGCCGACTGTGCATATTTATCGTCAACAGCAGATAAATCTAAGAAACCAAGGATATTTAAGCGATGATTTACAGATACAAACACAATATCACCCTTTTTAGCCATTGCTTCGCCGTATGTCATGGGGTCGTTGCTTGCACCAGTGTGAAATCCGCCACCGTGCAACCATACTAAAACTGGACGCTTTTTGCCATCATTAATTCCTTGTGTCCAAACATTTAGACTAAATAGTTCATTCTCATCTTGAACTGAATCAGGGTACCAAGGCACAACCTGTTTGGCTACCGGACCAAAGTCTGTAGTTTCACGAACACCCTCCCAGGCAATAGGATCTTGCGGAGGCATAAATCTCTCGGAAGTTGCATAGGGTATCCCCTTAAAAGCAAATACACTATCGTTAATACTGCCAGATACATCACCAGCGGATGTAGTAACAACCGGCTCTTGACTATCTGTTGTTTTTGGGTTACAACTAATAATGAATAACCCAAGCGTAATCATTAAAAAAATGCTTGAAAATCGTCTCATAGTAAAATTAATTTATCTGTGTTTTATATTGATTCTATATTGTAGAATAATCATTTTTGTCTCATTTTAACTCACAATGTGTTAATGTGATTAAAACAAGGGGCAAGTTAATAATAGTTTTTCTAT
>DATGMV010000117.1:0-5348 GCA_035307185.1 Fermentimonas sp.
TTTATCTGATGTTCTACAGAACTCTTTTCAGATTTCCCTGAGAATAACATTTCTGAAAGCTCTGCTTGAGCCATAATTCCAAAAAATATCCCAATTGAAAAAGGAGCACTTAAACCTTGCTGACTTGAATGCCATAGGAGAAAAGCTGCTAAATAACTAAAACCTAAGCCGGCAACCAACTGAAGATAAAATGAATTGTTCTGAAGTTTATTTTCCAATCGCTCAATCTCAGATCTCATTTCTTCCTGCGCCTCAAATGCTTTATCCTGCATATTGTATTTCGATATCTCAATTCTACCTCTGAAGCCCTGCATCAACTCAAGATGGTTCTCCTCTCGCACCTGCTTAAGTTTATGATACAAAATCTGATTCTTTCTAAATACAAATTGAGGAACCAAGAATAGAAGAATAACCGATGAAATTAAAAATTCAAAAGCAATAACTCTTGAGAATATTACCAGAAAAATGAAGTAGATAGCAATGGTTAATAGTAACGCAGCAAATGGTAATATCCAAAGTAGTATATAATTCAAAATCTGATCGATGCCATGTGTGCTATTCTCTAATATAGAAGAGTTGTTATTTACCTGTTTCTTGAAATATGGCAGGTTTGCAACTGATTTGAAAATTTTGAGTTGCAGTCTTTGTTGAACTTCTAATGTGGTTTTGTGGTTCTCTAACCTCTCAAAATATCGCATAGCTGTTCTAAATATTGAAAGCAGACGAATGATTGCAGATGGCACCAAATATGAGAAACCAATATTGGCAGTTACAAACACAAAGCTACACATAGCTAAAAACCAGCCCGATATTGCAGGCATAGCAACAAAAGCAACAGTCCACAACGCTAGTAAAAGAAAACCTTGTTTCCATTTATCCTTAAATGGATTCACTATATATGTAACAATGAAATCACGCATAACTCATCTGTTCTCCCCAGTTTAAATTCAAGATAATATTTGCCACATCTTCGAACTTATGTTCATGTGAAGCAACAATAACTAATCGCTCCGCAGCCATTTTTTCAATCTCCGAAACTATAATATCAGTAGTATCAGAATCGAGATTTGCAGTAGGCTCATCCAATACAGCAACAGGTTTTGGATGCAACATCATCCTTGCGAGTGTAACAAGTTGCCGTTCACCACCTGATAGTTGTTTGCCGTTGTGACTTAATTCATAATCCCAGCCCTCTTCTTTTTTACTTATAATGCGATTCAAAAAATGAGGATAGCCTTCATTTTTAATTAAGTCGTCCGATGAATCCCTTTCAAGAAACACATTGTAGCGCATAGAGCCGTTAAATATAAAGGGAAATTGATTCATATAAGAGCTATTTGATTTTAGCCACTGATGAGACCAACTATTAGTCCTACCGTTTACTGAAACTGTGCCTTCGTGAGCAGCTAAACTTCCGGTGCAAATCTTTAGTAACGTAGATTTCCCAGACCCTGATATGCCTTTCACCAAAACCAACCCCTTTCTTGGGAAGTGTTGATGTATATTGTGAAGTACTTTCACAGGTGAATCGGGATATGAAAAATTAAGTTCATTAATAGTAATGTCTTTAAATGGCTCATCCAGATCCTCCAATTGTTTTTCTGTTTCTTTTGTAAGTAACGGCATCAGTAAATCCGCTGCAGCAAGAGCTTTATTCCTATCATGATATGCACTCACAAACTTACGCAGATAAAAGAAAAAATAAGGGGTAATGGTGAGAAGGAAAAGTGCAGTGCCAAAGTCGTATCCCTTACCATAATTAGGGCCATTCATTATTCCCATTAAGCTCATACCAAGATAAATTGCAATTGCTGCAATTGCAATAGTAACAAACAGTTCAAGTACTGCCGATGATAAAACTGCAATTCTCATTACTTTTATTGTAGCATCATTTAACTCCTCACTCTTGCGCGACAAAAATCGAAATTGATGTTTGAAATTATTCAAATTCACAATCTCTGCAATAGTATGCAATCTGTTATAAAAAACTGCAGAGTACTTTAAGAAAAGATTAGTATGTTTCTTATGTATAGACTCAGCTCCAACACCCACCACAGCCATCTGAATAGGTATTACAAATAATGAGACCATTAAAATAAGTGCCACCCATTTTTCTACCATAAAACAAACCACCAGCAACAATATACTCACAACGGCAGTAGCCACAGAGTAGGGAACAAAAAATGCAAAATAAGGTCTGAGGTCATCGCTTATTTTTGTCATATATAATGCACTTGTTGTGGAGTCTAAATTGCTTTCTTGCAATAGCACAGGAAAAAGTTCTCTCTTAATATCCTCCACAATTCTATTCCCTGCATTATAATTACTACGAGACTCAAAATGAGCAAATATATAACGTCCGGCCAAAAATAGAACCGCATAGATTATAAGCTCAGGTAGTATTATACCACTATCTAACCATGAAGCAGAAAAATTAGCCAGATACCAGCTAAATACAACGAAGCATCCTGCACTGAGAAGAGTAAATATTGAAGCTGTAATATAGGAGCCTCTTGCGCCCGCCATTCTTTTGCCGAGCCACTTAGAGGCACTTACTTGTTTTGCACTCATTAATTATTAGAATCTGTAATTTTTAAATCCAGCAACCTGAAAATAGAGGTGATGGAGAACAAAGATAATTAATTGAACTCTATAAATGGAATTTTACTTTATGTAAAATTCATATAAGGAAACTATAACTCAGAGAAAGAATTAATAAATTAAGCAGTTTAATTGGAATAAATCTTTGAAAAGATTTGAAGTTTACAAAATAAGTTGTACTTTTGCAACCGCATTTAAGCAATACTTAATGTTTCGGGGTGTAGCACAGTCCGGTTAGTGTACCTGGTTTGGGACCAGGGGGTCGCGAGTTCGAATCCCGCCACCCCGACTGTAAATTTTAATAACCTGGTAAATATTGTAAAATATTTATCAGGTTTTTTTATAACTACATTATTTAATTTATAAAATAAACGACAATTTAAGGTATTGCCTGATGATCTGTATCTCTTATCCTATACCAGTCAATCAACTTATCTTTCGGTGGTAACTTAAAAAATAGTTCTGAAGCTTTTTCTTGATACCAAAATGCTGTAGATGAAAACTTAAACTCCCTAGTGTGCTCAGGTGTACGTGGCGATAGAAATTTGAAAATCAAACTTTCATTAAAATAGATAGCATCTGCTTCGTGAAACCTATACATAGAAATCATAGAGCGAAGCGGATCTTTTAATGGAACACCATGCAACGGTCCATTAAATTCTCCATCTCTGAAATACCAACCGCCATTGTAATAATCCTCTAACCCCGTACCCATAATTTGAGGAGTTGTTTCTTCAAAATTGTCATCTATATAAACATACTCGGGCGCTTCAAGATATCCTAAGTAGTTTGGCAGCCAGCTTTGCATAGAAAGACAGCAACCAACAAAATGCCCTTTCCCTTTTGTTTTCATGACATATAGCGGATCAGAACCTGGATTAGTACCTGCATTGTATTGACAATGAAGTCTCCCTAAATTTGGAGGCAAAATATCATATTTTGTGAAGTTGGCACATAAAAACAGATGGGGTATAGATTTATCATGCATGTTTTCAACCTCAATTTTTATTTTATTAAAAGGTATAGGCAAATAACTATAGAAACCGCCACTTGACATACCCAGATATTTTGAAACATAATGCTTGTATTCGCAATGTCCAACCCCGAAGAAATCACCCATTGGCGTTTCAACAGACGGGAAACTGTTTCCATCATAATAAATTCTAAGGATAAGCTTCTTTAGTATAGTAGCGTCAGGCCATTTTTCCTCCCTTACATCCCAATTCTCCCAAAACCAGCCCGAAAAGGTTATCCATAAACGGGTAATGACACCGGGATTATTGTAATTAACTAATTCTTTAATCTCTCCCGGTTGAATAGGAAACGCCTTTTGTTTCGTTGAATCATCAAACGTTGTGAATTGCCCCGATGTATGGTTTTTGATAGTGCACATAGAAAGATTCTCCACAGGTAAATTATTATGAACCTTTTCATTAGTTTTAAAATCTCCACCGAAAGCGCCCAAAGCCGTTGCTCCGGTCATAGCTCCCATAGTTGCTATTGCTCTGCGCCTTGTAGTTTTACTATCCTCGACTTTCATAATGTTTAAATTTTTTATTCTTAGCTGCAGTAAGTTCATCTTGCGAATGTAAATAATAAACATTTTAATTAACTTTAAGTTTTATCTTAGTTAGAATGCTACAAAATTAAATTGCTAACATTTGTGTTAGATAGGTCTAATATTTTTGTAAATTTGCTCTATGATATCACAGACCGAAGAAAACTATCTGAAAGCATTGTTCACATTGACCAATGCAAAAGGAGAAGCCAGCGTAAATGAGTTGAGTAAACATTTAGATATTAAAATGCCTACTGTAAACAGCATGATGAAGCGTATGGCTAATAAGGGTTTTGTTCTGTATGAAAGTTACAAGCCTCTAAAACTTACCGAAAAAGGGAAAAAAGAAGCCGCCCTAATTTTACGAAAGCATCGGTTGGCTGAAATGTATCTTGTAGAAAAAATGGGGTTTGGCTGGGAAGAAGTGCATGATATTGCCGAACAGATTGAACATTTAAAATCTCCAATATTTTTTGAGAAAATGGATGAGCTTCTGGGTTATCCTAAAGTTGATCCTCATGGTTCACCGATCCCCGATATCAACGGAAAAATTGTTTCCGAACATTATATTAAACTAAGTAGCTGTAAACCCGGTGATCAAGTTGTCTTTATGGCTGTAGGTTCATCATCCGAAGAGCTGCTTAAATTCCTGAATAGCCGCAACCTGATTTTGGGCGAAATAATAACCATTGAATCCTTTGAAACCTTTGATGGCAGTATGACTGTTACTTATTCAGACAGAACGAATGAAATGTTCAGTAGTAAGGTTTGCAACAATCTGCTTGTTCAGATGAAAAGGTAGTAACCAATCTCCTGAAAACACCGATCCAATTAAAGGTATTAGTTGCCCTTCAAAAAACCACTTTTATTAGTTTTTGCAAATAATATTGTTAGTACGTTCTAATTATATATATTTGCACATCTAAGTTATGTGATGCATTTTTAAAATGAGCTATGAAATTACTTCAGCATTTAGGATTATTAAGTAAAGGACAAATTGCAATTATTGTTGGCATTTCTCCAAATTGTAATGGTGAAATAAGGCAACGTTTACTTGATCTGGGTTTTGTTAAAGGTGCTGAAATAAGTATACATAATATTAGTCCGCTAAATAATCCGATAGCTTACAGCATTCATGATACGCTAATTTCTCTCAGGAAAGAAGATGCTATGAATGTATTAGTCGAAA
>DATGMV010000118.1:0-9253 GCA_035307185.1 Fermentimonas sp.
GGTTGATTAACTTGCTCTGTTCCTCCGGGTCTTAAGCCCAAGAGTAGACTCTTTTTTGATTCAGGTGCTGAAATAAAATCGAAAAGGGTTCTGTACATGTTATTGTAAGAGGTGTCTGATGAGTCGTGCTCAATTGCCCACAGTGGTGCATTTTCGAAATAATGAGTGTTTTTCTGTTTGTATCTAAATCTTACAACTACTTCATTAATGGATATTTGGACTATTGTGCCCTTTAGTATCTGTTTATTGAGTACGTTGTCATTTTCATCATTTCTGGGATATACTATGCAGATATCGCCTTCTCTGAAGTTTACAATTCCGTTGTTATCGTTGTTTCTGTGGAATGTAATTGTCATGTCGTCACCCGATTCGTCTATGTCTTGTATAGTGAGATTTAGCATCATGTCTAATGCATTTACTCTCTCTTGGTAATGGCTATTCCATAATGATGCAACACCAACCGGACTTTCATATTCAATATCGCCAATTTTTTGGTGGTATAGCTCACGAGATATAAATTTGATGTATCTGTAGAGATAGAGTTTTTCGAGTTCAGTTGAATGAGATAGTACGGATTCTATATTCTTTATTTTATTTACATAAAATGCGGGTAGCCTGTAGTTGGTGTTTATTTGAGAATTGATTGTATTAAAGATTTCTTCTATATAAGTTATATCATCGGTAATTATTTTATGTTCATTTATTATTATGTGATTACGAAGGTTTAGTATTGATTTTTCGAGACTGCCATTTAGAGTTGCATTACGAATATTTTCTCCCGAATTGCTGGCCGCAGCATAAAGAATTGATGCATCAACATAATTTTTATCACTGCCGAAGACACTCTCTACCATTAGTCGGTATACGTATGTTTGAACTTTATGATTTAGCCCAATCTTAGTAGAATCATTTGAGGGATAGGGGAGTCGCCCCGATTTAAGCTCAATTATCTTTGCCTCAGAAGAGTGTTCGTGTGTATAAAGGAGGTCGAGCCTTCCCTGAAAGCCATATTTTACACAAAAGAATGAGGGTTCAAGTGTACAATGGTCTACATTAATGCCAAGTGAAGGGAAATCATTTTTAACAACTCTCTTTATGTTATCGAATCTCTGTTTTGCATTTTTCATAAACAGGATGAAGTCTGCATCTGAACGTATATCCTGGCAGCTGGTATACTCAAAAGGAGATAGTTTGAAAGATTGAAGAAATACTTCATTGAACGAGACTTTATCGATATCTTCGGCAAATATCAACTGATCTAAAAAATAGTTGGAGAGATTACCCAAAAGGAGATAGGACCTGTTTTCGACGCTTTCAAGCTTATTTCTGAAATAGTGCAGCGGAGAGATAAAATAGTCTTGAAAACATTCGGCTATGGCTGATGCATCAACAAGATAGTCGGGCTCAAGTATTATATAAGAGGGAATTAAGAAGCCGTCTTCGTCTATTGTGTAGTCGAAGATGTTCAATTTGGCACCTTTCCAAAATTGCTCAACAGAGCTGTTATATTCAATATTCTCAGGACTTACTCCATATCTTACAATTAAAGAAGTGTTGCTATAATCCTTTGAGTAACAGATTAGAATCTTTTTCTCATAATTAATATCAAGAAGTTCAGCTTTTATGATTTTGGGTAGGGGCATCGAATCGATTTATTATTTACCGCCAAAAGTACTAAATTTGATTATCTTCGCAAAAATAGGAGTCACACATAAAACATTCGTATATTTGTATTTCATTTAAATTCTACTATAACTGACAAACTATATGTCCAATATATGTCCTCTTTGTGGAAATATCAGATCTGACGGCTCACTTTTTTGTAGCAGCTGTGCAAAGAAAGTGCAGACGGATTACGAAGTTGAACTGCCTGAAGATGTTGTGGATGATAGTGAAGTAGTTAGTAATGAGGAAATTAATAGTGAATCAATAAGCAGTGAATCAATAAATAATGATTTGGTTGAGGAAGACTTTACTTTAGATAATGAGGAACTAAATAAAAATAAAAATAATAAACAGTTAAGTAACTTTCTGAAAATAATTATTTCAGCTTTAATAGTAGTTGTACTTTTCTTTGTTTACAACAAAACCGTTCGTGAAGATAATTTAGAGAGAAGCGCATGGGAAACTGCTTTGAAGGTGAATAGTGTGGAGGGTTATCTTAATTATATAGAGTCTCATCCGTCGGGAGTGCATTTTGATGATGCTCATGCAGGGCTTATGAGGCTTAAACAGGATGAGGCAGCAATATGGGAGCAATTAAAAGAGTCGGATAATATTTCTGAGTTAACCGGTTTTATCAATAAGTTTAATAACTCACCATATTTGCCGCTTGCGAATATCAGACTCGACTCTTTGTCTTGGATTGCAGCATTGAAAGTAAATACTGCTCAATCATATTTTGAGTATTTGCAAAATTCACGTAGTGGTTATCTTATAGGCGATTATAGTGCAGAAGCCGAAAGAAGATACGGTTGGTTGTTTCAATCTGTTCCTGTTAATATTGAGGTGCTTGATTCTGTAAATGCTACTGTTGGTGGTTTTTTCTCTTCGCTAACCTCTATAGATCATGACGGTATGTATAGGTTTCTTGCGCCACATGTGCAACGTTTTTTTGATTCCGGTGGTGCATCGCGTACAAGAATTGCAGGTGAACTGCTTGTAACAGCAGCACAAATTGGTGGCTCAAAGGTTAGTTTTTCTCCTAATATAGAGGATGTTAAATATCAGATTCTCCCAAATGGTGGATATGAAGTAAATGTGCCTTTTGTTAAATCATACTCAGAAGGTGGCTCAAATGTATTAGTACCGGGATATATTGCTCACATATCAATTAACCGAGAGTTTGAGATTTATAGTATTTACGAAACAAAACCATATTCAGGTGCACCCTGAATAAATTTGTATTATTATGCAGTTTCAACTTACATCTGAATTTGTACCTACAGGTGATCAGCCTGAGGCTATAAAAGCTCTTGTTGAAGGACTTAATCAGAAGGTGCCTTATCAGACGCTTTTGGGCGTGACCGGTTCCGGAAAGACTTTTACTATTGCCAATGTAATTAAGGAAGTTAACAAGCCAACTTTAGTGCTAAGTCATAATAAAACACTCGCTGCACAGTTGTATAGCGAGTTCAAGAATTTTTTTCCTAATAATGCCGTTGAGTATTTTGTTTCATACTACGATTATTATCAGCCTGAGGCGTATTTGCCAACTACCGACACTTATATAGAAAAGGATCTTTCGATTAATGATGAGATTGAAAAGTTGCGACTTGCAACTACTTCTTCTCTTTTATCCGGTAGGAGCGATGTTATTGTTGTTTCTTCCGTTTCATGTTTGTACGGTATAGGTAATCCCGAAGATTTTAAGAGTACTACTATAGAGCTTAATGTGGGGCAGAATATAGATAGGGATGAGGTGTTGCGACTCTTGGTAGCAAGTCTTTACTCAAGGAATGAGACTGTTGAGTTTGATCGTGGTAATTTTAGAGTTAAGGGTGATACGGTAGATGTTTTTCTGGCATATCACGATTATATTATAAGGATTATTTTTTGGGGTGATGAGATAGAGAGTATTGAGTCTGTGGATCCATTGACAGGTGTTACTACAGAGAGGTTCGATGCTTATAGGATATTTCCGGCAAATCTTTTTGTTACAACTCAAGAAAGAATTAATAGGGCGGTTGATGAGATTTTAATTGATTTAGGTAAACAGGTTGAGTTTTTTAAGGAGATTGGTAAGCCTTTAGAAGCTAAGCGTCTGTATGAGAGAGTTACCTATGATGTGGAGATGATTAAAGAGATTGGTTATTGCTCAGGTATTGAGAATTATTCGCGCTATTTTGACGGACGTGCACCGGGTACACGACCATTTTGTCTTCTTGATTTCTTTCCGGATGATTATCTTACAGTAATTGACGAGAGTCATGTTACAATTCCACAAATACGTGCTATGTATGGTGGCGACCATTCACGTAAGACTAATCTTGTTGAATATGGCTTTCGCTTACCGGCTGCAATTGATAACAGGCCACTTAAGTTTGAGGAGTTTGAGGTTCATACACCTGAGATTATTTTTGTTAGTGCAACTCCGGCAGATTATGAGTTGGAGAAGTCGGAAGGCATAGTGGTAGATCAGTTGATACGTCCAACAGGGTTACTTGATCCTCCTATTTTTGTGAGGCCCAGCATGAATCAGATTGATGATTTAATGGAGGAGATTCAGCAGCGCACCGAAAAGGATGAGCGTGTGCTTGTTACTACTCTCACTAAGAGGATGGCAGAAGAGCTTACAGATTATCTTACCGGTAATGGTATAAGATGTAATTATATTCATTCTGACGTGGAAACGCTCGATAGGGTGAAGATTATGGATGATTTGAGGGCGGGACTGTTTGATGTTTTAATTGGTGTAAACTTGTTGAGGGAGGGGCTTGATTTGCCTGAGGTTTCGCTTGTTGCAGTGCTTGATGCCGATAAGGAGGGGTTTCTGCGGTCTCATCGTTCGCTTACTCAAACAGCTGGTCGCGCTGCTCGTAATGTTAATGGTATGGTTATTTTTTATGCAGATAAGATTACCAATAGTATGCAGATGACTATGGATGAAACAAGTCGCCGCAGGGAGAAACAGATGAAGTATAATGAAGAGCATGGCATCACTCCAACACAGATAAGAAGAGCTCACTCATCTGCATTGAGTAAAGAGTATGCTTCATCTATAGAGGCTAAGGCATATGTTGAACCCGATTATAGTTCGTTAGCTGCAGAGCCTTTGGAAGAGTATGCTTCAAAAGACGATTTGAAAACTAAAATAGAGCAAACCCGTAAGGCTATGCTTGTTGCTGCTAAGAAGCTTGAATTTCTTGAAGCTGCACAATTGCGCGATCAGCTTGCTATGCTTGAGAAGAAGTTATAAATAAAATAAATATATGAAATCAGACATTCAAATTGCAAGAGAAACACCACTTAGTAGAATTAAAGATGTTGCAGAGGGAATAGGAATTCCAAGGGATGAGGTAATAAACTTTGGTAGACATATGGCTAAGATACCGGTTAGTCTTATCGATAAAGAAAAGATTGATAAGAGTAATCTGATTCTTGTTACTGCCATTACTGCTACAAAAGCCGGTATAGGGAAGACTACTGTTTCGATAGGTTTAACACTTGGATTAAATAAAATCGGAAAAAAAGCTATCGTTGCTTTGAGAGAGCCCTCTTTGGGTCCTGTTTTTGGTATGAAAGGTGGCGCTGCAGGTGGGGGTTATGCTCAGGTTTTGCCAATGGAGAATATTAATCTTCATTTCACGGGCGATTTTCATGCTGTTACAACTGCTCATAATACTATTTCTGCTCTTCTCGATAATTATAATTCAAGAGTGCAAGGTACTGAAGAGTCTTTGAAGGAGGTGCTCTGGAAAAGAGTGTTGGATGTAAATGACAGGAGCTTAAGGTATATTGTTACCGGATTAGGTCCGGGTAATGGTATTCCTCAAGAGGCAGGGTTTGATATTACTGCTGCATCGGAGTTGATGGCTATTCTTTGTTTATCTGAGGATGAGAGTGATTTAAGACGACGAATTGAGAATATTTTGCTGGGTTATAAAAGAAATGGAGAGCCGTTCACTGTTAAAGATTTGGGTGTTGCAGGTGCAATTACTGTGTTGATGAAGGATGCAATTCATCCAAATTTGGTGCAGACAACCGAAAATACTCCGGCATTTATTCATGGTGGACCATTTGCAAATATTGCTCATGGTTGTAATTCTGTGCTTGCTACAAAGATGGCAATGACTTTTGGCGATTATGTGGTAACGGAAGCCGGTTTTGGTGCAGATTTGGGTGCTGAGAAGTTTTTTAATATTAAATGTAGAAAAAGTGGATTGAGACCCAAGCTTACAGTTATTGTGGCTACTGCGCAAGGGTTGAAGATGCATGGCGGTGTAGCTGAAAAGGATATTAAGCTTCCTGATGTTGAGGGTTTAAAAACCGGACTTGATAATCTTAGAAAGCATCTTGATAATATTGCTTCGTTTGGTCAGTCTGTTGTGGTTGCATTTAACAAGTACGCATCAGATACGGAAGAGGAAATTAATGTTGTGAAAGAGTTTTGCGAAGAGAGGGGTGTACCTTTTGCTGTTAATGAGTCTTTTAGTAAGGGTGGGGAAGGTGCCGTAGAACTTGCGAAGAGAGTTGTAGAGGCTATTGAGAAGAGGTATTCGGGCGATTTGAAGTTTACTTATAGCGATAAAGATCCTGTTGAGGTTAAGATTTCAAAGGTTGCTACTAAAATATATGGTGCACGCGATGTGGTTTTTAGTGAGTTAGCTTTGAAAAAGCTTAAGCTTATTGAGGGTACCTCACTTGAAAAAATGCCTGTTTGTATTGCAAAGACTCAGTATTCATTTTCAGCAGATCCTAAATGGTATGGTGTTGCAGAAAATTTCAGGTTTAAGATTAATGATCTGGTTATTAATCAGGGATCAGAGTTTATAGTTGCAATTGCAGGTGAAATGATGCGTATGCCCGGGCTTCCTGCAGATCCACAAGCAAAAAGGATTGATATTATAGACGGTGATATTGAGGGTTTAAGTTAAATCTTCATTAAGTCGCTCATGATGCCGTCAGATATGAATATTCCTTCGCGGGTGAGCTTCAATATATCTTCTTGTATAGTCAACTTGCCAATGTTTATATAACGTTGGGAATTTTCTATGCAGTAGTTATACAATTCTTCGCCAAATATTGTTTTCATCTCCCGTAGATCTACTCCCCACATTGTTCTTAGTCCGGTTAGAATGAACTCGTTATATTTCTCATTTAATGTAAGATATTCTGTCTGATGCTCTAATATTCCCGACTCTACACCTTCCATATATTTTATTAGCGAAGCAATATTCCACGAACGATCGAAACCGTCGTATGAATGCGCGGCAGGTCCCAATCCGATATACTTTCTGTTTTTCCAGTAAGAAGTGTTGTGTTGTGAGAAAAAGCCTTCTTTACCAAAAGCTGATATCTCATATTGTATAAATCCGTGGCTTGTCATCCAATCTATTAACATTGAAAACATTTGGGTACTAAGCTCTTCGTCAACAGGTTTAATTTTACCTGCTTTAAGCAAATTATACATTCTTGTTTTCTTTTCGTATATAAGATGATATGCCGAAAGGTGCTGAATGCCAAGATCTGTAACTTGTTTGAGATTATCTTCCCAAATGGCAATAGTTTGATTGGGCAAACCATACATTAAGTCGACACTGATATTATTAAATCCGTACTTTTGAGCCAACTTAACAGAATCAATAGCTTGTTGCGAAGAGTGTCGTCTGCTAAGAAAGATTAGCTCATCATCGTTAAAACTTTGTATACCAATGCTTAGTCGGTTCACAGGCAGTTCCGACAATCTTTTTATATACTCTTCAGATAGATCGTCGGGGTTTGCTTCTACAGTTATTTCTGCATTGGCATCTATCGAGTAGTTTTTGAATAATGATTCGAATATTTTCTCGAACTGACTATTATTTAATCTTGAAGGAGTGCCTCCGCCAAAATATATCGTTTTTATATTTTCCCGACCTTCGACACTCCTTAAAGCTGCTTCTGAACAAATTGCTTTTACGAAATTATCTATTTGCGATTCATTGGTAAGTGTGTAAAAATCGCAATACGTACACTTAGTTTTGCAAAATGGGATATGCAAATATATTCCTGCTGATTTGCTATTATTAAGCTGATTTATGTTCTCTACTGAATTCTGATTCCTTTTATTCAATTCCTGTTACCCTTTTATTCAATTCCTGTTATCCTTTTATTTAGTTTATGCTTTACTTTTATTCAATCTCTGTTAATTGTTTATAAGCAGATAAATATTTCTGCAAACGAGCAAGATCATGATATTGAATTTCATGAAGTACACCTATAATTTTTTCCTGCAAAGTGCTGCCTGCATTCATTACCCTAAATGGGTGCTCAATGTAGGGTCTGTGGTTGTGTGTGTCAAGCTGACCGTCATGAGCCTAAATTGCAATTTCTATTGCCGGTTTCAGTTGTTCGGATAATATCATTTACTCAATTTTTCTCTAACTAAAAGAGGTTCGTCTGTAGTAATGAAGTCTACTTTAAGTTCAATCATCCTGTCAATATCCTCAGGAGTGTTAACCGTCCAAACATTAACTTTGAGTCCAAGATCGTGCGCCTGAGCAACCCATTGAGGATTTTTCTTTATGACGTTGCGACTATAATCAAGTCCGGTTAGTCCCATTTTCTTTAATATCTGAGGTGTAAGATCGCCATTGAGATAATATACAGGTGCTTCGGGAGCAAGACGTTTTACCTGTTGTACAAAGTTGATGCCGAATGATATATACTCAACTCTGTTTTGTAAACCCCTATCGTTTACCATATTTATAACCTTGCGAGCCAGTTCATCTTCATTATCTTTTGATTTATGTGTTTTAAACTCAATAATAAGTTTAATGTTTTTGCAATCTTTGAAAGTGTCGAGATACTCTTCAACAGTTGGGAGAGGTTCGCCATTTGATAGTTTCACTTTTCTAAGTGTTGCATAAGGTGTTTCTTCTACAATTAGTTTTTTTCCATCAAGTGTTACGTCTGCATCATGGTTTACAACAGGCACTCCGTCTGAAGATAGCCATATGTCAACTTCAGATCCATATACATTAATCTCGTTAGCTTTCTTTAGAGATGCTATGGAGTTTTGTGTAGACCCTTCTGTTTTCCAATAACCACGGTGTGCAATAATTTCTTGAGCCTTAGTGCTGGTTGTTCCTAATAAAAAGAATAAAATTAGTGTTAATGATAAGCCTTTCATATCGTAAAATATTTTAGTTGAATTATTTTTTAAAAGTACAATTAAAATTCATCACAACAAATATAATCTCAAATTTATAATTAACACGACTAAAGTGTATGAAAAATTAACACTACTAAAGTGCATAAAAAAAGGAGGATTATGAAAACCTCCTTTTCTATGTATAAATTCTATTGTAATAGTCTTATTATAAACTATCGCTTAAGTCTTATTATTAACTATTGCTTAAGTCTTATTATTAACTATTGCTTAAGTTTTATTATTAACTATCGCTTAAGTCTTATTATAAACTATCGCCAAAATCTTCCTTGAACTTTGCAATAAGCTTTTGTGGCCAGTCGCTCACCGGTTCTAGTCCGCCCATGAAGAAACGTAGAACAGGAGGTTCATAAACAAAACGTAAACCACCAATAAGCTCTC
>DATGMV010000119.1:0-12661 GCA_035307185.1 Fermentimonas sp.
CTGTACCTGTTCAAAATGATACTACATTTTGGATAGAAAACAGACCAATACCTCTTCAAGAGAAAGAAAAAGAGGTAATAAATAATTTTAAACAGAGTCAGAAAGAGAAACAAGAAAAAATTGCCAACGGAGATTCAACAAATAACCGAACAATAGCTCAACAGATGGCTCAAAGAATGGTTATGAATTCCAGATACAAATATAAATCCACCAAGATTGGGTATTCCGGATTGCTCAATCCACTAATGCTTGGTTATAGCTCTCGAGATGGTATAACTTATAGACAAAAACTCTCATTTAATATCGATCTGACCCGAAATCGAACAATAAAGATTGATGCATTTGCAGGGTACATGTTTAGGTCTAAAGAGTTTTTCACAGATTTAACAACAACATTCAATTATGAACCAATGCACTTAGGCAGTCTAACTCTTTCAGTTGGGAACGGTAACCCCACCTACAGTTCGCTATTTGTAGAACAAATTCAAGATAGCCTAAAAAACAGAGGACTTACTTTTGAAGATATATCACTTCATTACTATAACGACTATTACTTTAAAATCTTTAACACACTTGAAATTACAAACGGTCTGTTATTCCAAACCGGTATAGATTATCACATTAGAAAGGGCGAAAGTACAACACCCAGACTACGCAGTAGTAAAGCCGATTTATTACCAATTGAAAACATGTTTGGTATAAGAAGAGCGTTTGCTCCATTTGTACGATTCAGCTGGACACCTCAACAGTATTATAGATTTGAAGGCAGACAAAAAATATATGTAAGATCGCAGTTTCCAACTTTTAAGGTAGAGCTATCCCGAAGCTTTCAAAACATATTGGGTAGTACTTCAGAATATAACCGTATAGAGATAGATGTTAGCCAGAATATACCAATTGGTCTCGTGCACTCTCTCCACTATCATATTGGGGCAGGAGAATTTATAAATCAGAAAACTGAATATTTTGCCGATTTTGTTTATTTCTCAAGAAAGAACTTCCCAGAGAACTGGAACGACAGACTTGGAGGTGGATTCAACCTCCTCGAAAGAAATTTATACAACGCAACCGACTCATATATTCAGGCACATCTAATGTTCGAAACGCCTTTCTTAATTCTTAAAAACATACCATTCATATCTGAATTTGCAGATAAAGAAAGAATATATGTTAGTCAGCTCTACACACCCTATATAAACTCATACACAGAAATCGGTTATGGCATTGGTAATAGATTTTTCAATGCAGGCGTATTTAGTTCTTTCCACAAAACAGATTTTAGAAAACTTGGGGTAAGGGCTGCATTTGAATTTTGATGCTTAAGACAATAGATACTATCTTTGCAAAAAAACAATATATGATATGTTTTCCAAATGCTAAAATCAATCTTGGTCTCAATATAGTATCACGTCGTCCGGACGGATATCACAATCTGAAAACAATCTTCTATCCAATTGAACTAAAAGATGGATTAGAGATTATACCAAATGAGTGTAAAAGCACTTCTAACGCGTACCGTTTATATCAAACAGGAATACATATCAAGGGCAACGACTCTAACAACTTAGTTATAAAAGCACTGGAGTTGATTAAAAGGCATACAGATAAAACAGTTCCAAATATTGATATACACTTGCTAAAGAAAATACCATCGGAGGCCGGACTTGGAGGTGGTTCATCTAATGCAGCTTTTATGCTTAAATTACTTAACGAGTCTTTCTCGTTAGGTTTTACTGCAGACAAACTCATCAAACTTGCTTCGCAGATAGGCGCAGACTGTCCTTTCTTTATCTATAATCAGCCCGCATTTGCTACTGGAATAGGTGAAAATCTCGAACCCATTAATATCAATTTAGATGACAAATATCTGGTAGTTGTTAAACCCAATATATCTGTTTCAACTAAAGATGCATTCTCTATGATTACACCAAAACAACCTGATATCTCTTTAAAAGTAATAGTTAAAAGTCCTGTAACCGAATGGAAAGAGTTAATGAAAAATGATTTCGAACTACCAATTTTCAAAAAATATCCCGAAATTTGTAATATCAAGCAACAATTATATGATAATGGAGCAGTTTATGCTGCAATGAGCGGATCAGGGTCTTCAGTTTTCGGTATATTCGAAAACAAGCCAAGATTAAATAAACTATTCGAGACCCAATTTACATGGTACTCAACTCCTATATCAAAAAATTACTAAAATATAACAGAAGAGGAAAATTTAAAGCCAATCATAACAATGAAGAGAAAAATATTTTGCAATATTATTGCTGCAATGTTTATAGTTTTTAATCTCTCTGCACAGAGAGTTTTAATGCCCGAAAAGCTTTATTCATTCAACCCAATAAAAGTTCAAAAACCATTTTTATTAGATAATGTAAATCTTAACAACACTAAGTTTTCGGAAGAGATGCTTCTCTCTTACCCAGTATCTTTCCCCGATCACTATCGTTTTACAAAAGAACTAACCCCCGACACCACAGGATTCTTCCAATTACCCAAACCCGCTAACGGATATGAATTCCAGTTAGTCTCAATTTATATTAAAAGCGACAGGTATGGTAAAGGCAAATTAACAGTAACATCACCAAACCCATTAGAGTTATGGATTGATGATGTAAAGCGTGCAACAAAAACTCAGGTAAACGACAGTATTCATCAATCCGGTTCTGTAGA
This sequence comes from Fermentimonas sp., assembly GCA_035307185.1. Taxonomy (GTDB): domain Bacteria; phylum Bacteroidota; class Bacteroidia; order Bacteroidales; family Dysgonomonadaceae; genus Proteiniphilum. Next base: position 2,680 of record DATGMV010000119.1, read on the forward strand.
TACCGGTTTAAACGGGTTCACCAATAACTCTAGAATTATTCTAAAAGTATTAACTTCTTCAGAGAATGTAGTAACTCCTTCTGTAAAAATAGAAGTTAAACACGAAGAGTCTGACTCACTCCTAAATTATACCTTTAACAACAATAACATTAGGCGCATAACCATTAATGACATATTGGAAGGAAAACGGGTAAACAGTTCATCGATCTCTCCAAGTGGCCGATTCATTTTGCTTAGTATAAGAGAAACACTTCCCGGTGGTAACAACAATAACTTCACTGAAGTGTATGATACAAAAGAAAAGAAAACCATACTTTCTGAACCGGCAAACAGGAGCCAGATTAAATGGTTGCCGAAATCAGATTTATTATCTTATGTAGATGACAGTAATGGAGACAGATCAATTATTGCATTAAACCCACTTACAAAAGAAACAACATTGCTGGCAAAGGGTCTCCCCAAGGAGAACTTTTATATGGCTCCCGATGAAAAATCGGTATTCTTTACTTCAAAAGAGACTATCACACCTTTAACTCCGGCCGGACTTAAAAGACTTGTTGGAATTGATGATAGGCAGACGAATTATCGCGATCGCCATTTTCTTTACAGATATTTTTTTGATACCGGTCTCACTCAACAACTTACTTATGGCAAACAAACTGCATCTCTCAATGATATTACCGATGATGTAAAATACTTGCTGTTCACCACAACAAATGAAGATTTAACTGAGAGACCATTTAGAAAAAACTCTCTTTATATGATAGATCTCGAAACAATGGATGTCGACACAATATGGAAAGATGAAACTTTTACATACTCTGCACAATTTTCTCCCGACAATAAAAAACTGTTAATACATGGTGCTCCTGAGGCGTTTAATGGTATCGGACTAAACATAAAGCCCAACCAAATAGCTAATAGCTATGACACTCAATCGTTCATTATGGATATCCTAACTCGCACAGTTGAACCGGTTACAAAAAACTTCGACCCAACCATTAATGCACAGGAATGGAATTCACATGATAATTTTATATATTATAGAGTTGAAGAAGGAGATCGATCAAATATGTATCGTTATTCACCACGTTCCAAGAAATTTGAAAAACTTCCGCTTAAAGAGGATGTTATTCGCTCCTTCAACATTGCTGACAATTCAACTTGGGCAACATATACAGGAGTAAGCACTTCAAATTCTAACAGGAGTTATCTGTTAAACCTCAAAACAATGGAATCTACTCTTATCTCAGATCCTTATGCCGAGAGGTTAAATCAGCTTAACCTTGGTGAGATTAAAGATTGGAGCTTCACAAGCTCGTTTGGCGATGAAATTGAAGGAAGATATTATTTACCTCCCAATTTCGATGCAAACAAGAAATATCCACTCATTGTATACTATTATGGCGGAACGAGCCCAACCTCACGAATCTTTGAGAGTACATATCCACTACATGTATATGCAGCACAAAACTACGTGGTTTATACACTTCAACCAAGCGGCACTACGGGATATGGACAAGAGTTTTCGGCACGACATGTAAATGCCTGGGGCGAACAAACTGCTGAAGAGATAATAGAAGGTGTTGAAAAATTTATTGCAGAACACACATTTGTCGATGGCACTAAGGTTGGTAATATTGGTGCATCATATGGTGGTTTCATGACGCAATACCTAATTACCAAAACCGATATGTTCTCTGCTTCTGTTTCTCATGCAGGCATAAGCAATATAACCAGTTATTGGGGAGAGGGCTACTGGGGTTATTCATACAGCTCGGGAGCAAGTGCAGGAAGCTACCCGTGGAATAATCCCGAGTTATATGTAAAACAGAGTCCACTGTTCAATGCCGATAAGATAAACACTCCACTTTTACTTTTGCATGGTTCTGCAGACACAAATGTGCCAATAGGTGAAAGTATACAGATGTACAATGCTCTGAAACTACTAAATAAGCCGGTGGAGTTTATTAAAGTAATTGGAGAGAATCATGCAATTTACGATTACGACAAGCGTATATCGTGGAATAACGCCATATATGCATGGTTTGCCAAATGGCTAAAAGATGATTCCAGATGGTGGGAATCTATGTATGGCGAAGAATAGTAATAAATGATTTAAGAACAAAAAGTATATGGATATTTTATGTGAAAAGGTGAAAGATTTGGCACGCTCTACAGGTGAATACCTCAAGAGTGAGCAACCTAAACTTAAGAAGAAAGATATTGAGCTCAAAGGAGCAAGAGATTATGTAACATATATCGACAAAGAAGCTGAAAACATGCTTGTAAAAGGCTTGATGGAAATTTTCCCAAATGCAGGTTTTCTCACAGAAGAAGAGACTGTCGATTTTGAAGAGAAAGAATATACCTGGATAATTGACCCACTAGACGGAACTTCAAATTATGTACACGGAGACACTCCTTTTTGTGTAAGTATTGCACTAAAACATAACAATGATATTGTATTAGGAGTAGTTTATGACCCAATTGCAGATGATATGTATAGTGCAACCTCTCCAAAGGATGTGCAACTGAACAATAAGCCAATTAGAGTTAGTGAACACTCTACCATAAAAAATGCCTACTTGGGTTTTGGGGTACCTTATGTATTAAATGAGAGTGGCGAAAGAGTTTTAAAAAATGCAATAAAGCTATTTAACACTTGCACTTTCCGTATTAAAGGAGCAGCTGCAATAGAACTATGCTATGTAGCTGCCGGCATTACCGATACATATTTTCATTCCGGACTTTCGCCGTGGGATGTGGCTGCCGGTTCTTTTATTTTACAGTGTGCCGGAGGCAAATGCACAGACTATTCCGGCTCCAACAACTATCTATACGGAAAAGAGATAGTAGCATCAAACAATGTGATTCACGAAGAAATTATGAAACATATAATCATTAGTTAATCAATGGATAATCATACTATATTAATTGCATTTCTACTAACACTTTTTGCCGGACTATCAACCGGTATTGGTGGTCTTATTGCTCTTGTTGCAAAACGAACGAATACTTCGTTCTTAAGTTTTGCATTGGGACTCTCTGCAGGTGTAATGATATATGTATCTTTTATGGAAATGCTGCCTCAATCAATCGAATCCTTAACTAATAGTTATGGAGAAAAGACAGGTATGTTATACATGATTATTGCTTTTTTCGGAGGTATAGCTCTAATTGCTTTAATTGACTTTCTTGTACCTAAGCAGAGTAATCCACACGAATTGCAGGGAGTTGAGGATATGAGAAGGAAGAAGTTCAACGGACTTAAACAGACGGGGATGGTTACTGCAATCACAATTGCAATTCACAACTTCCCCGAAGGAATTGCAACTTTCATGTCGGCACTTACCTCTTTAGAAGTGGCTCTTCCAATTACGGCAGCTATAGCAATACATAACATACCTGAGGGCATTGCAGTGTCAGTTCCTATATATCACGCTACAGGCAGCAGAAGAAAAGCTTTTTGGCTATCTCTGCTTTCGGGACTTGCAGAGCCTCTTGGAGCATTAATTGCTTATTTGTTTTTAATGCCTTTCTGGAGTTCTACACTAAATGCAGTTGTACTTGCAGCTGTTGCAGGTGTTATGGTGTTTATATCGCTCGATGAACTTTTGCCAAGTGCGGAGAAATATGGGAAGCATCATAATTCGATAATCGGACTTGTTATAGGTATGGGTATAATGGCTTTAAGTCTTTACTTGTTCATTTAATAAAAAAGAGTAATTTTGTATATCTTTTAAATTACTAATTCAAACACTTTTAACGGTGATGAAAACAGACATAAAACAAATAGGTGAGAGAATTAAGGGGTTGCGCGATGCGCTTGACTTTTCACCCGACGAGATGGCAAAAAGGCTCGAAGTTGATGTTAAAGATTATCTACGATTTGAAAATGGAGAAATGGATATATCCGTCTCTTTTCTACAACGGATAGAAAGGGAGTTTGGAGTAGATATCTCTACCTTGATGTTTGGCACAGAACCTCGTATGAATTCATATTTTATCACCAGAAAAGACAAAGGTGTATCGGTAGAAAGGGTTTCTGAGTATAAATATCAATCACTAACATCGGGCTTTACAAACAATGTATCAGAGATTTTTATTGTTACAGTAGAACCTAAACCTATTGAAACAGATTTTTATAAGAACATACATGCCGGACAGGAGTTTAATATGGTCCTGGAGGGCAGTATGATGATTAACATAAACGGTAAAAACCATATTCTTGGAAAGGGTGATAGCATTTATTTCGATTCATCTCTACCACATGGCATGAAAGCACTTAACGACAAACCGGTAAAATTTCTTGCCGTAATATTATATCCATAGGTTATCATGATTGAGAAATTTTTAAAAGAGACTGAATTCAGTTCTCACAAAGATTTTATTGAAAATTACGACATTATTGTACCCGAGAACTTCAATTTCGCATACAACGTAGTTGATGAATGGACAAAAACAAATCCAAACAAGAGGGCACTTTGCTGGACAAATGACAAAGGGGTACATAAAGACCTTAATTTTGGTGAACTTAAAGAATTGTCAGATAAAACTGCATCATTTCTGCAATCGTTAGGCATTAGTAAGGGCGATATGGTAATGCTCATACTTAAACGTAGCATTGAGTTTTGGCAAGCAATATTAGCACTTCATAAAATTGGTGCTGTTGCAATACCTGCCACTCACCTGCTTACAGATAAGGATATTGTTTATCGTAATAATGCAGCAGGTGTAAAAGCAATAATTGCGGCAGAAGACGAAAACCTTATAGAGCACACAAATCTTGCAATGGAGAATTCTCCCACTGTATTACATAGGATTGTAGTAGGAGAAAGATCTTATGATGGCTGGAAAGATTTTCATAAGGGAGTAGACGAAGCAGTCCCATTCGTAAGACCTGAGATTGTTAATAGTAATGATGACATAATGATTCTTTACTTTACATCAGGCACAACAGGACAGCCTAAGATGGTGGCTCACGACTTTACCTATCCATTGGGGCATATTACCACAGCCAAGTATTGGCATAATCTACACGAAAAGAGCATCCATCTTACTGTAGCAGATACAGGATGGGCAAAAGCTGTTTGGGGTAAACTATATGGACAATGGATTGTTGGTGCTTGCGTGTTTGTATATGATTTTGAAGGAAGGTTTATTCCCGATGATATGCTACAAATATTATCAGATTATAAGGTAACCTCTTTCTGTGCACCTCCAACAATTTACCGATTCTTAATTAGAGAAGATTTAACAAAATATGATCTTTCATCGCTTGAGTATTGCACAACTGCCGGAGAAGCATTAAACCCCTCGGTATTTGAGGCATTTTATAGTCAAACAGGAATTAAGATGATGGAAGCGTTCGGACAAACCGAAACTGCACCAACAATAATCACTTTTCCATGGATTAAGCCAAAGCCCGGGGCAATGGGAGTACCCAACCCCTTATATGAGATGGATTTGCTTACACACGATGGCAGGTCGGCAGAAGATGGAGAACAGGGAGAAATAGTATTTTATACCGATAAGAAGCAACCTTTATCCCTCTTCAAAGGTTATTATAAAGATGAAGAACTTACGAAACAGGTGTATGCAGATCATATTTATCGAACCGGCGATATGGCATGGCGAGATGAAGATGGCTATTACTGGTTTGTAGGACGAACAGACGATGTTATAAAGAGTTCCGGATATCGTATCGGACCATTTGAAGTGGAGAGTGCAGTGATGACACATCCCGCTGTGGTAGAATGTGCAATAACAGGTGTTCCCGATGAAATAAGAGGACAAATTATAAAGGCTACTATAGTACTGGCTGCCGAATACAAATCACAAGCAGGAGATGATCTCGCAAAAGAAATTCAAGATCATGTGAAGAACTTTACCGCACCATATAAATATCCGCGTGTAATAGAATTTGTTGATGAATTGCCAAAAACTATCAGTGGTAAAATCAGAAGAGTGGAGATTAGAGAAAAGAAATAAACCTATAGAAATAAAAAAGATTATTATATGAAAAAAGCATATGTTTTCCCCGGTCAGGGAGCCCAGTTTGTTGGGATGGGGCACGATTTATATCAATCATCGCCTAAGGCAAAAGAGTTGTTTGATAAAGCCAATGAGATTCTTGGATTTAGAATTACCGATCTTATGTTTAATGGCACCGACGAAGATTTAAAACAAACAAAGGTTACCCAACCTGCAATATTTCTTCACTCTGTTATACTTGCATTAACAATGGGTGAGGATTTCAAACCTGACATGACTGCAGGTCACTCTTTAGGCGAGTTTTCAGCTTTAGTTGCAGCAGGTTCGCTATCCTTTGAAGATGGATTAAAACTTGTGTACGCACGTGCTTTGGCTATGCAGAAGGCATGCGAAGCAGAACCATCAACTATGGCTGCAATTATTGCACTTAGTGATGAGAAAGTTGAGGAGATCTGTAACTCAATTGACGATGTTGTAGTTCCTGCAAACTATAATTGTCCGGGACAGATTGTAATATCAGGCTCAATAAGTGGAATCGACAAAGCATGTGAACTAATGAAAGAGGCAGGGGCCAAAAGAGCATTACCTCTTAAAGTGGGTGGCGCATTTCACTCTCCTCTCATGGAGCCTGCAAGAGTTGAGCTCTCCGATGCAATTGAAGCTACCACTTTTGCAACACCAATTTGCCCTGTATATCAAAACGTTTCTACAAAAGGAGAAACTCACCCTGAGACTATTAAGAAAAACCTGATCGATCAGCTTACGTCGCCTGTAAAATGGACCCAGTCGGTTCAAAACATGATTGCAGATGGTGCAACAGAATTCATAGAACTTGGTCCGGGCAAAGTCTTGCAAGGACTTGTTACTAAAATTGATAAAAGCGCATCAGTATCGGGACACCAGTAGTAAATTAACTATTAAGGTTTGTTAGTAAGGTTTATTTGTTAAAACTGAAATTAGAAAATACATTTGTATTTGTACAATCACCTTAACAACAAAAAAGACTTATGAAAAGATTCACTTTAATTACTTTAGCATTAGCAGTATTAGCATTTAACATTAATGCTCAGGATGAGTTTTTTGAAGCTCCCGACTATGCTCAAATAGAGCGAAATGTGAATAACCAATCTTCTTCGTATTACTATCCAAATCTACTTAAGAAATATTTAGATGGTAACACAAATATGACTTCAGAAGAAGGACGTCATCTGTACTACGGCTATGTTTTTCAAAAGAACTACGTACCTTCAGATACATCTTCTTACAATAACAAACTTGCCAATACTCTTTCAAGAAAATCATTTACACCAAGTGATTATGAAGAGATATTACAATACTCCGATGCACTTTTACTTCAGGACCCATTTAATCTAAGAGCCTTAAACGCTAAATTATTGGTATTGGCTCAACAGAACAAAACTGAAGAGTATAAAAAAGTAGCACAAAAAAGAAGCATTGTTCAGAGTGCTATAGTAAGTTCAGGAGATGGAATGAATGAAAACAGTGCATTCTATGTAATTAAAGTAGCTCACGAATATGATATTCTTCCCTTTCTTGGATACACTTTTGGGGGTGAAGATAAAGTATTAAGAGGTAAAAAAGTAAACTATCTATCTCTCGGTGACAACCGTTTTGGAGTAGATAGAGTTTACTTCAACATTTCACCGGTAATTGATTACATTAGTAAGCACGGCGGAGGAAGAATGTAGAACACTCTAACATGATTTTATAAAGGGGCTGTCTGAATTATGGATAGCCTTTTTTTATGCCTTAATATTTTTTTTATGTATATTTTGTAACCAAAAGAAATATACTATCGTCATATTATCGAATAAACAAAAATAATATGACTATGCTTAAAATTCTATTTTCATTAGTTTTATGTGGTTTAATTTATCCACTCAGTGCACAGATAAAAGGTACAGTGTCTGATTTAGACAACAACCCAATTGAATTTGCAAACGTAGCAATATACTCACTACCCGACTCTACTTTAATTACCGGAACAACCACCGACGAGTTGGGATCATTTGAATTTACTACCAACAACAGCAACGACAAGCTGTTAAGAGTTTCTTTTATTGGCTACGAAACCCAAACATTACATGCAAAGCCTCATCAGGAAATAATTCTTAATTCAGATACAACAATGTTGTCTGAAGTGGTTGTAAATGGAGATATACCAAGAATTAGGCTTCGTGATGATGCAGTTGTAGCAACCGTCGAAAACACAGTACTTAGCAAAGCGGGCACAGCAAACGATGTTCTCAAAAGACTGCCCGCTATTACTCAAGATGATGATGGTGCATTCTCAATTTTCGGCAAAGGCAAAGCAAAAATTTATATCAATAACAGAGAATTACGCGACATTTCTGAGCTTGATTTAATTGCATCGTCAGATATAAAAGAGGTGGAGATAGTACATAATCCCGGTGCAAGATATGATGCTTCCATTAAGGCAGTAATTCGCATTCAAACCGTTAGAAAAGCAGGTGATGGATTTAGTTTTGATGTAAGATCAACCTATTTGCAGTCAGAAGATAATGTCGATCTCAGGCAGCAGCTAAATCTCAATTATCGCTACCGTGGATTGGATATATTCGGAACAGTTAAATATGAAAAGTATGCATATGTTCAAAATAGCACTTTAACACAAACTGCATTTGTAGATACTCTTTGGACACAGGCAAATACATTAGATGTTGATGGTGAGGTGAATCCTCTAACAACAATTGGTGGTGTAAATTATGAGATTAACCCCAATCATTATATAGGTGTAAAATATACAATGAGATCATATCCGGGAAAAAGCAGCGATTTATTAACTACAAACAGTGATGTATATGCCAACAATACCTTCTATGATAGATGGGTCAATCTGAGTGATCAGGACAACGATTACAAACCAAGACACAGGGCTAATCTCTATTATAACGGAAAAGTTGGCAATCTCAAAATAGACTTCAACAGTGATATATATAAAAGCAGTCAATCTTCCAAAACAAAAGTAATCGAGAATAGTGAGGAGTATGACGATAGGAGTATAAACTCTACAAATAAGATTGATAACCGACTGTTTGCAACCAGATTAGTAATGTCATATCCTCTAATGGGTGGTAACCTTTCATTTGGCAATGAATATACACGCACCAAGAGAAATGATGATTATTCAACCGATATGGATGCCATCTCTTCAACCCATACCTCAATTGAAGATGAAAATAATAGTTTCTTTGCAGAATACTCCAGATCAACACTTATCGGTAAAATTGGTGCCGGAGTTAGATATGAGAATGTAAAAACCGACTATTTCGATGAAGATGGCAGAAATGATGAACAGAGCCGAAAATACAAACAGTGGTTTCCCAATTTAACTTATTCAAATGAATTGGGCAATGTACAATTGCAGTTGAGCTATAACGTCAAAACCGTTAGACCATCATATTGGCAACTTGGCAGCAACACCTTCTATGGTAACAGATTTACATTGCAAACCGGAAACCCATTCTTAAAACCATCAATAATACACGATGCATCTCTTACAAGCTCATGGAGGTTTCTTCAACTCATGGTTAGCTATAAACAGGAAAAGGATGCCATTATTCAGTGGGCTGAGCAGCATGAAGAAAACCCAGCAATAACAATTCTTTCAACAAAGAATATCGATAAACTGCCAAACCTGACAATGCATCTTACAGCATCTCCCAAATTTGGAATTTGGTCACCACAAGCAAGTATTGGATTCACAAAACAGTGGTTAACAATAACAAGCAATAATAAAGAGGTTAACATGAACAAGCCAATGCTTAACGCTTCGCTCAACAACTCTTTCTCTCTACCACAAGGATTTTTAGTAACGTTAGATGGCAATTATCAGGGTAAAGGATCTCATCAGAATGTAGAAATAGTTGATGATAGGTTTATTTTTAACTTAGGAGTCACAAAATCATTCCTCAACGACAAATTATCTTTAACACTAAAAGGT
>DATGMV010000120.1:0-3007 GCA_035307185.1 Fermentimonas sp.
TTCCATCACTTCAGCCGGCAACATATCTGTCAATGCCTTCACAGTAATATAAGCTGCATAAAAACAGGAGTCAGGAACTCTCCAAGAGCTGATTACATGAATGCCGTTCACATTCATATATTTTTTATAAAAAGGATCCAGTTCCAGATAAGCAGGTGGAACTGTTATTTCAAGTGTATCCACCAATACTGTAGTTGCTACTCTTTCGTTTAATGCTACATTAGTTTCACTATCTGAATTTACACAACGGCTAAAAAGCAAGACTAGACAAATAATTACTGTTAACTTATTCATGATATTCTCTTTTATTTATATTTATTGGTTACTTATATTTATTGGTTTTTTATATTCAGATTCACATTAATCATATATATTCAGATTCATAGTAATCATATTTACAAAATAATGTAAAAACTCAAAGCATAATTAAAACAATTCTACGAAAAGATATAAATATTCTCTAAATAAAATCACTAATCTCTTAAACAGCGTACTGAAGCTCCTATTTCTTTATCATGATAAAAATTATAAACCCGACCTCCCCAGCTATCCACGGATAAACCCCAACCGGGAAATATCTCACCTTCATCTGAAACTTCATATCCTTCTTTTGTAGACCACCACAAAACATAGTCACCTAAATACTTAAATTCACCACTATTTATTCTGTTACCACAGGGAAGTGCAGTGAACTCGGAATCATTGTTTGCTTCAGTTTTTGGTAATCTTTTCCAATGTAGATCACCTTTTTCTTTTAGTTTGTTTCCGGCAATCTCTATACCTCCCAAATAATCTACCAATTCTATCCATTCAGAATTTCTTGGCAGGTGCCAACCTGCAGGACAAGCAGTCAACGCTGCCGACCAGTTGTACAAAACTCCATAAGTCTTGTAGTTATTGGTCGTCTTTGCTACTCTCACATCGATGCCACTATAATCATACACATAATAGTATGGGATAGTACGGGAGCCATTGTCAGGACCTGTCACGATGGGCAAATATTTCAGGTCTTCTGCCATCCATACCTGATTTCCAATTGTAACAAATCTGTACATAGTGCCATCACGGAAATCAACAAAATGCTCATTACCAATATCTTCTTTCTCACAACTAAAAAACAGAAAGATTAAAAATAAAATTAAAGTACTCTCTTTCATGTTGACTGATCTCTTATACATCGTACGGAATAACCTACCTCTTTCCTGTAATAATCGCTGTACACTCGTGTAAAACCACTACTCATTTTCATATACCATCCAAAAATCTCATTTTTCTCTGCCGAAATCCACCAATATCCGTAATATCCCATGTAATTGAAGGTCCCATTCATTGAACATACTCCACCGGGGAGAGCTGAAAAGCCTGTATCATTTACAGCACCCGTGTTCGGTGCTTCCCAAAATGTAGTGCCTGATTTTTTCAATTTTGAGGCTGCTATATTTTCACCACCTAAATAATCTACCAATTTCATCCATTCAGAATATCTTGGCAAATGCCAGCCTTTCGGGCATGATTCTACAGCAGCAACCCAATTATACAGCACTCCATATCCTTTGTAATTGGCTGTAGATTTAGCTTCATTTACATCCACACCATTGTATTCATACACATAGTAACAGGATGACACGCGTGAATTGGAGCCTGGAGAAACCAAATTAGGTATAAACCTTAAGTTCTCAGCCATCCATTCCTGATCACCAATCCTTACAGTACGATAAACATTGCCATCACGCGAATCAATAAATTGTTTATTTCCGTAATCATCTTTCTCACATCCACATACTATGATAAGGATAAAACCAAATAAAAAGGATAAGAATAAAACATGAGCTTTCATACGAAACCAGTTTTTTATATCCAGTGAAGGATGAATGTGTAAAAATAAAATAAATAAACCTGTATAATTGAAACAATTCTCTAATAAAATAGAAATATTCTCTAAATTCACGAAACATCAACACTATTTGCTAATTGTAGTTAAATATATCGTGTTCACTTATACAATTTATCCTACACTAGTACTTGTATCGTCCTGATTTTTGTTTACATTTAGTGTAAACCTATACTAGACAACTACATTGGTCGAACATTGTCCAGATCATCTTCATATCTTCTTCATACTATCATCATAGTAACATCATATTTTATTGAGGAGACTCTGGACTATGTCCATTTGATGTTATGATTATGAAAAAGAAAGAGGCATTATGACTCGTTATTGTACACAATGCCTCATAAATAGTCTATTTCTTAATTATAGTGTTATTTATTCCAATCAGGCGTTTTTTCATTAAGCATATGCTTAACAAAGAAGTCGCGTCGCTTTCTCTCACCATATTTACCTCCATCAGTATGACCAGCTCCGGGTAACATCACAAACTCAAACTCTTTATTGTGTTTTATAAGTTCATTAACCACTTGCAGCGTACTAGATGGGTCAACATTATTATCCAACTCTCCTAACATCAGCATTAATTGACCTTCCAGGAGATGTGCATTGACAACATTAGAAGATTCAGCATAATGTTTGCCTACCGGGTATCCCATCCACTGTTCATTCCACCATATTTTATCCATACGGTTGTCATGACAACCGCACGATGCCACACCTACCTTATAAAATTCGGGATGAAAAAGAAGTGCACCCATTGCATTTTGTCCTCCGGCGGAGGTACCATAAATACCCATATTATCGATATCCATTTCGGGGTATTTAGCTGCTGCAGAGTTTATCCATGCTATACGGTCAGGAAAACCTGCATCCTTAAGGTTTTGCCAACAGACATCATGAAATGCCTTGGAACGGTTCGCAGTTCCCATACCATCAATCATTACAGTAATAAAACCGAGTTCTGACAGTTCGCTGCACCGATGAACCATAGAGAATGATTTTGGCACATGTGAATCATGTGGACCGGCATATATATATTCTATAACGGGATATTTCTTGTTAGGATCGAAATTGGCAGGTCGGATGATTACGCCCCAGATATCTGTTACCCCATCT
>DATGMV010000121.1:0-2755 GCA_035307185.1 Fermentimonas sp.
GGATGGCAAAGATAAGCATTGGATGCCAGCTGAGGCTTGTGATTTGGTGTAAAGAGAGAAGAAATAAAGTTCTTTAAACAAATAGCGAGAGCAAGTTGGAAGAGAACACTTTGTAATTCTCCTGTTTGTTTTAAATTATTCGCGAATAAAAATCTTGTAAACTTGATATTTTTCACTTTCTAAATTAAACTTAACAAAGTAGAGTCCAGGAGGAGTTCCATATAGATAAAGTTTAAACTCTTGAGCATTTATGGTATAACTGTTATAGATACGACCTGAAATATCAAAAAGCTCAATGCTTTTTATCAACAAATCTCCTGAAAAATAGAGATCATCTTTCACTGGATTGGGCCAAGTTTTAATAGAGCAAGAATTTTTATATAACAGACTATTTGCGAGGGTAATTTTTTCCAATTTAATGGAAGAGAAAATTATTACTCCTGATTCATTCCCAATATCAAATGCAATTCGAGCTACGGGATCTGAAACATTACCCATTTTAAAACTGTAAGCAAAAGTTTCATTGTTACTGGTAAAAAGAGGACTATAATAATCACTGTATGCATTCCAAGGATTGCTATCTCTACCCACATAAACAGTAGCCGAACGCCCTGTTGGAGAGCGCCCGCTAATAGAAAGTTGATAATTTTGATTGGCTTCAAGATGAATATTCTGCCGAGTCATTTGAGCATGCCAACCTTCAGCTCCTTTGTTGGTAATATCTAAGTGAAGAGAATCATTATCAATTGATAAAGAACCAGTTGCAGATGCATTTAAAGACAAATTCCAACCATTGGTATTTGAACTAAAATTACTCTCATAAACAGTAGTTGTATGCACAGTTGTTGGTTCAGGCATCGGATTATGAAGCAGTGCATCGACCAATTCTTGATAATAGGTTTTTGTTACGGGATTGTAAATACCAAAGCCGGCACTAAACTCCCAATAAGTCCAGCTAAACCCCTGCTCTTCAAACCACCGTGACAAGAAGGTTGTCCATCGTGCTCTCGAACTCATATCCGCTTTACTGTATGCACCAAACTCCCCAATATTGATGGGGATATTATTGTCGTTTGCAATAGCAATTGCTTGAGAAAACTCATTGATTACAGTATTTCTTTCTGCTTCTGTATCATTCCATTTAGTTCCCAACCATGAGTTCATCTCATCACCCGACCAATCTGCTCCTTGATGAGTGAAGTGGAAAGGTGTATTAGCCCCATAACTCATCGGACTAAGTTATAGATAAAAATCTGTAATTTTATGACGATGAAAAAGCGCACATTTAGTAAAGAAGAGAAGCTTCAAATAATAAAAGAAGCTACCATCCATGGCGTTCAAGTAACTCTTGACAAGCATGGTGTTTATCCCGCATCTTATTATTCTTGGAAAAAGAAGTTTGAAGAGATGGGTGAAGAAGGATTTCAGCATGGTATGAATCCTAAACATTTAAAACGTATTCGTGATCTTGAAAAAGAGAACAATACCCTAAAGCAATTATTAGCTGAGAAGGAACTCGAAAACAAGCTTAAGGGTGACTTGCTAAAAAAGAAATTGGCCTTGGAGAAAAGAAAGAGATTGTGACTAAATATATCTACCAAGGCCTAAAACGAGATGTAGCGTTACGTATTGCTGGAATAACAAAACATCAATATTATTATCGTCCTCGTTCTGGCAAACGTGGCAGACCACCATCACGTTCTACCGTTAAAATTGAAGATGCGGAGTTTAAAACAGTCTTAAATGCCGAAGTTGTTGATGAGATAAAAACTATCTCAGAAGATCCTGATACAGATTACGGCTACCGAAAAATGACCTATGCTTTAATGGTATTGGGTTATATCATCAATCATAAAAAAGTTTATCGTTTAATGGATGAACATCACTTATTAAAAGAAAAGCATAAGAGAGCACCTCGTCCGTATGTAAAGTTTCGCAGGGTTATGCCCACCAGGCCACTTCAAGTACTTGAAATGGATATTAAGTTTGTTTGGGTGGAAGAGCATAGACGGCATGCTTTTGTCTTAACGGTAATAGATACTTTTACGCGCACTTTACTCGGGCGTAAAACAGCATATAGCATCAAACAAGCTATTGTAAAGCAATTATGGGAAGAGGTGATTGAAAACTTTCTACAGCCGTATGATTGTCTTGCAAAACAAATAGAAATTGAAATCCGAAATGACAATGATTCAAGATTTGTAGCTCATGCCGTACAAAAGTTCTTTAAAGAGAACAATCTCAATCAAGTCTTTACTCATCCATACACACCACAGGAGAATGGGCATATTGAGAGCTTTCATGCCATTCTTTCAAAGAAGCTTAATAGATATAGCTTCTGGTCACTAGAGGATTTAGAACAATGTTTAACGCTATTCTATGAGAAATACAATAACCAAAGACTACACAGTTCAACCCTATTTCTTCCTCCAATGGTATTTTGGCAACTCTGGGAAGAAGGACATGTTAAAATAACAACCAATGAAAAAGAGCGGAAAACTAAATTTAAACTACTCATTCCTTATCATCAACTATCGGATAATATGATCCTGAGGTCTGTTCCTTGCCCTCAGGCGAAACCCCTAAATGGGGTTGAGAATGAGTCAAAAAAAGAAATGCACGGCGCCGTAACATTTCTACAACCATCGGTATAAAAATCACCATCGGTTGTTCCTTGCCAATGCAAATATGAGGAAAAATTGTAAGTTTGTATAACACTCTGTAACGATTGTCCGATTAATAGGGGGCTAGACCA